>JABHUV010000140.1 GCA_018658605.1 Planctomycetaceae bacterium
AAGCCGTGGCGGTACAATCCGGTACAGGGTGGTAGTTGGAAGGGGGATGCGTCGCAGATACTTGAATTCCGCAAACATAATCTGGAGCAAACTATTTTCTCTCGAGTGCAACCACGACACTGGGCCACCGGCGCCGCCTGTCCCGAAGCGGTCATGCAACAGACGATCTCTTTAGATGGAGAAGTTGCACACGTGCAGTTTCAGTGGACATATTCGGGTAAGGATCAGATGCTTGTAAGACATCAGGAAATGCCTGCGGTATTTGTTGACGCGGCACTAGAAACTCTTGTCTATCGTGATCAAGGCAAACTCAATCGTCGCGTTCCCCAGTGGCCAAATGAATACGGTACCGCTTCGGGACAGTGGTTTGCTTACGTGGACAATTCGGACTGGGGCATCGGCATTTTTACGCCAGGGACCACGTCCTTTACTTGTTATCGAGCTAAAGGGAATGGCCAAAAAGGAGCCCAAGGGTCAGCCTGTTCCTATGTTGCACCCTTGCGAACTTTTTCACTGACCGGAGGACAGGTCGTACGTTACGATGTTTACCTGACGTTAGGAAAACTGGCTGATATAGAAAAACGATTTGCGACTGTACAGCAGCAGCGAGAGACTGTTAACAGTCCAGCCATGGTAAACAGACCTGATCCCACAACGATTTTCAGACGTCGGGACACGAACAAGGATAATTTCCTCACACTGAAAGAATACATTGGTAACCCCTCGAACCGAAATGTTCCCGCGCTAACGAAAACGTTTGAAAAACGAGATATCAACAACGATCGACGACTTACGCTCAAAGAAATGACGAATCAAATGTAGAGGTATGGCCTAATTGTCGGCTATCCTAATCACAATCATTTTCGGACGATCTGGTATAATATTTCCATGTCACACTTACCACCCACTGCTAGTATTCAACTGCACCGCCTGAATGTGTTGATAATATCCTGCATCGTCTCATTTCTTTACAGTGGTGCGGTGCTGGCACAGGATGACAACTTTTCGCCCGCACAAATTGAAGCGTTTGAAAAAAACATACGGCCCCTATTGATACAGCATTGTTACGAGTGCCACAGTGCTGATTCGGACAAAGTCAAGGGTGGTCTCTTGATGGACAGTCGCGAGGCGCTGCTCTTAGGAGGTGATTCCGGTCCCGCTATCGTGTCTAAAAAACCCCAAGAGAGCTTAATGATTTCTGCTGTCAAATACCAAAGTTACGAAATGCCTCCCAATGGAAAACTATCAATAAAAGAAATCAACCTCCTCAACGATTGGATCTCAGCGGGAGCGGCTTGGCCCAAAACAAACGTTTCCACCACTCGCGATATGGCTAGCACCACGGACTGGGAGGCCGCGAGGCAAAACCACTGGGCTTACCAACAAGTGAAAGACCCGAGCCTTCCGCAAGTTTCCGACAAACGCTGGGCAAACAATCCCGTCGACTACTTCATACTTGCACAACTCGATGAGCAGCGCCTGCAACCAGCGCCTACAGCGGATCGCCGGACGCTCATTCGACGGCTCTATTACGACATCCTCGGGATCCCTCCAACGCCGGAGCAAGTTACTCGTTTTGTAAATCAGGATGATGCGACCGCCTACGAACAACTAGTTGACGAGTTGCTCTCGTCACCAAAATATGGGGAAAAATGGGGTCGCCATTGGCTGGACGTCGCCAGATATAATGAAGGCTTCGGGGGATTTACCGACAACGGACCAAACGCCTTTGCCTGGCGTTACCGCGACTGGGTTGTTCGCAAATTCAACGCGGACTTGCCCTATGACGACTTTGTTCGCCAACAGGTTGCCGGTGACCTCAATGGAACGGTGGAATCCAAGCTCGGCACTGGTTTTCTCGCACTTGGTCCAACCTTCCGGACCGACGGCGGCGACCCCGATAGCGCAGCCGCCGCAAAATCAGAAACTCTGGACGATCGAGTCGACACGCTAACCCGCGGTTTACTGGGCGTCACCGTTGCCTGTGCTCGCTGTCATGACCATAAATTCGATCCTATCCCCACGCTCGATTACTACTCACTCGCTGGGATTTTCAATAATTCCACCTCACAAATCGCACCGATCGCTCCCCAAAATCTGGTCGATGCCTTCAATCAGGCTCAGGCGGAGGTCAATCGTCTTAACAATGAGTTGAAGAAGGCCAATGACGTCATTAAGAAAGCAGGGGCTAGTGTAACAATGCAGCAGACCGCTCACCGAGACGCTCTGCAAATTCAACGCGATGCAGCACAGAAGAACGTGCCTCCAAAATATGATGAGGCTCATGTCCTTAAGGACATCGGCAACCGCAATATGACGGTCGCATTACGCGGAGATATTCGAAAAATAGGTCCCGAAGCTCCCCGTCGATTCTTGCGAATTATCGAAGGCGAGCAGGCGGTACTATACAGCGCCGGCAGCGGCAGGCAGGAGTTGTCTGAATCGATCGTCCATCCAGACAATCCACTCACGAGCAGAGTAATAGTTAATCGTGTGTGGTTACATCATTTTGGTCGAGGCCTAGTTACCACCCCCAGTAATT
>JABHUV010000345.1 GCA_018658605.1 Planctomycetaceae bacterium
AACTGAGCCCCGACCGTCCAGGGTACAAATTCATCTTCACCCATGCCATGGATTTCACTGCGTGTTTTTTTACCACTAGCGACAGCCAAAATTTCATCAAAGATTTCGCTACCAACTTCTTTTAATGTGCGGCCTGTTAAAATGGTTCCTGCATCAAGGTCCATATCGTCTTTCATCCGCTCAAACATTGGCGTGTTGGTCGACATCTTAATAGAGGGCGTTGGTTTGCAGCCGAAGCAGCTACCGCGACCGGTCGTAAATACAATGATATTGGCCCCACCGGCAACCATTCCTGTAACACTCACGGGGTCAAACCCAGGCGTATCCATGATGACGAATCCCCTTTGCGTAATGGGTTGAGCATATTCGTAAACGGCTTCTAGAACCGTCGAGCCACCTTTGGCGATGGCCCCCAACGATTTTTCGGTAATTGTCGTAAGTCCGCCCTCTTTGTTTCCCACCGAGGGATTATTGCTGATACTTTCGCCAAATACATCGGTATACCATTCCCACCATTTAATCCGTTCGATCAATTTGTCTGCCACTTCTTCATTGCGTGACCGGGCGGTTAATAAATGTTCGGCACCATAGATCTCCGGCATTTCAGAAAGCACCGCTGTGCCGCCACAGGCAACAAGCATGTCGCTGGCTACACCTAATGCTGGGTTAGCAGTGACCCCCGAGTTGCCGTCGGAACCGCCACATTCTAATCCCAACATGATTTCACTGGCTGGTATTTCTTCACGCTCTAAGGCATTCACTACCGGCAACAGTTTGTTGATTTGCTCAATGCCTAACTCTACTGTTCGTACGGTACCACCATGGTCTTGCATACTGAGCGTTGGAGGCCCATTGCGATGTTGCGTAGCATCTCCGGTGTCATTTGAATCTTCGATCCCTTCAATTTGTATGAGGTTCTGGCTTTCCACTAAATAGCCAATGGTGCTCTGCTCGCATCCCAGTCCAACAATCAAGTATCCGCCAATATTGGGATGCCGCGCGATTCCACCGATAACGCGAGTCAACATCTCATGCCGGAGGCCACCAAATTCCATGCCACAGCCTTCTCCGTGAGTGAATGCAACCACCCCGTCAATGTTAGGATATTCCTGTAAGATTTCGTCGGTGAAGTGTCTGGCGATATATCGAGCGACTGTTGCGGAACAATTTACGGAAGTAAGAATCCCAATATAATTGCGTGTGCCGACGGAACCGTTCGCTCGACGGTATCCCATAAATGTGCGGTCGGTTATGGGCCGCCCAACAGGGGGGTGTTGCGTCGCCTTTTCATAGTCACCTTCAGGGGCGTCGTAGCGCATATTGTGTATATGAACCCATTGCCCAGGAGAGACAGCCTCGGTCGTTCTGCCGATGGGCTGTCCATATTTTAAAACGAGTGAATCGTTTGCAATTTCAGCGGTAGCAATTTTATGACCAATGCGGATGTCTTGTTGCAGAATAATATCTTGACCAGCGATTTCTAGATTGTGTCCGGCAGTTAAATCGCGAGCTGCTACACAAATATTGTCCGTAGCATCTAGGTAAACTGTATCAACTTTTTTTAGCACAAGTCCGTTCCTGTCTACAAGATAATGTGCTTGGTTGAATTTGCCGATTACACAACGCCAAGCCATTTTTATTATTCATGGTTGTTATAGAAAGAGTACCATTTTTGAGGTGTTTCGGTAATCCGTATTAAGACCTTGCCCCTTCAAAATAGGCCTGTCGAGGATATAATGACTTTATGAACAAATTCGCAGACCCTGAAATAATTTTATCGCCAGACGACCCGGCCTTAGTACTCTTGTGCAATAAACTGCGTGATTTAAGCTCGCAACTTGATAATCCAACGACTGCTGGTGCAATACCATGGCCACACAAGCAATTGGAACTGTGCGGCCAGTATGGGGTCTTTAGGTGGTTTATTGACGAAGAACACGGTGGCTTGGGTTGGTCGGCGGTTGATTTAGCCCGAGGCTATCTAGCACTTGGTGCGGCTTGTCAAACAACCACATTTATCATCACTCAACGAACCGGTGCTTGTCAGCGAATTGCTTTGGCAGACAACGACTATGCTCGCCAAACATTACTTCCCAGCCT
Source organism: Planctomycetaceae bacterium (assembly GCA_018658605.1). The sequence goes on from JABHUV010000345.1 coordinate 2,101, forward strand.
GTTAGCAGGCAGCCAGTTTTCAACAGTCGGTATTTCACATTTGACCACTAGCCATCGTCATTTGGCGAAACCGGTGTTGACCGCCGTCGAAACCGAAACCGGATTCATTCTCAATGGATTCTGCCCGTGGGTCACTGGAGCTACGCAGGCCGAAACCGTGGTTATTGGAGCAACTCTCGAGGATAGCAGACAGATTTTAACGGTCATGCCGACTTCATTAAGTGGAGTTACACTGCACGATCCAGCGAGTTTAGTAGCGTTGACTTCAAGCCATACTGGGCGAGTAAGTATGGACAACGTTACTGTGGATCGAAAATGGCTACTTGGTGGGCCTATTGAAAACGTAATGGTGGGAGGAATTGGAGCTCGCACTGGGGGATTACAAACGTCGACCTTGGCGCTGGGATTGGCAGGCGCGGCGATTGAATTTATTGTGGAAGAGTCACAGCGGCGCGATGACTTACAGGGACCTGCGCAATCGCTACTGACGGAGTGGGAAGGGCTGCGGGGGGAATTGTTAGATACCGCCGCTGGAATTGTAGCTTGTGCGGCTGAAGATTTAAGAATGCGAGCTAATGATTTGGTGTTGCGAGCAACTCAAGCGTCTTTGTCTGCGGCCAAAGGCGCGGGATTTGTGACGGGACACCCAGCAGGACGTTGGTGTCAAGAGGCGTTGTTTTTTATGGTTTGGAGTTGTCCTCAACATGTGATGAATGCTCAACTATGTCAGCTAGCTGGGATTCAAACCGAACAAGTTCGCTAATTATGGATTGGGCAAGTCAGAGACGGAGATAGAATGGACGAGACGCAAATCACGTGGCACGAACATTCCGTGACACCAAAGCAACATGCTGAGTTAAACGGCCATAGCGGCTGTGTAGTTTGGTTCACAGGACTCAGCGGTAGCGGTAAAAGCACCGTCGCCAATATCGTTGAACAGAAACTTTTTGCTCGCGGAGTACACACGGCATTGCTCGACGGTGACAATGTGCGGCATGGGCTCACGGCAAGTAAAGAACTTCTAGCTGATTTTAGTGAGGAGTTTGCACAACGCTTTGGTTTAGGTTTTTCTGCTCAAGATCGTCAAGAGAACATCCGTCGGGTGGGTAGTGCCGCTGCATTGTTCGCCTCTGCTGGTCTCGTTACATTGGCCGCATTTGTAAGTCCATATCGTCATGACCGGCAAAGGGTACGACAGCGGTTGGAGTCGCAATCGAGTGCTTTTATTGAAGTTTTTGTCGATGCATCACTTGAACTTTGTGAGTCACGAGACCCAAAAGGTTTATATCTTCAAGCTCGAGCTGGAGAAATTAAGGGTATGACTGGGATCGACGATCCCTATGAGGCACCCGAGTCACCAGAATTGCATTTGTATTCGGGGCAAAGTGCTGCTGCGTCCCTAGCAGATCAGGTAGTCCAATATTTAGAACAACAAAATCACATACAAGGTGTGTAAACTTCTCAACCGCCGACGAAGAGCGATTAGCCGATCCGCTGCGACGCTAGCGTGACAATTAACCCTTGTTTTGTAGACGAGGATCGCCCGTTTTTATAACTAGGCGTTTGAATTTGGATTACAATGAAGTTTACCTAGATAAATGCATCTGGTAATCCAAAATGCAATTGTGGAAATACGGTTATATAATGAATCGACTTGTTATTATCACTTCTATTTGTATGGTATCGTGCCTCGGTTCTATGCTACATGCCCAAGATGCGGTTGATTATTTTCGCGATATCAAGCCGATTATGGTGGCCAAGTGCTTTAAGTGCCATAGCCAACTTGAAGCAGAGAGTGAATTACGTCTCGATTCCATTGCAGCCATGTTAACAGGTGGCGTTCGTGGGCCTGCGATTGTTAAGGGCGACAGTAAGGCGAGCTTGTTAATCCGAGTGATGCGCGATGAAGAAGAAGATTTGTTAATGCCCGCAGGTGGCCCGCCACTGAAAAGTCAACAGATCGATCTTGTAGCCAAGTGGATTGATGACGGAGCCGTTGGCAGTGATGATGCCGCCAGTATTGAACACTGGGCATATGGTAAACCAGTGGCTATACCAGCTCCCAAAAGCAAGGACGCCAACTGGAATACAAATGAAATTGACCGCTGGATATCTGCAGGTCACTCGCAATACGGTTTGCAACCAACCACAACTGCGGCACGTCGGACACTCATCCGACGTGCGTATTTGGATTTATTGGGTATTCCACCAACGGTGAGTCAAGTCGAAGAGTTTCTTGCTGATAAATCAGAAACTGCGATGACCAATTTAGTGGATCAGCTATTAGCAAGTGACCGTTATGGCGAACGTTGGGGACGACACTGGATGGACGTTTGGCGCTACAGTGACTGGTCAGGATT
>JABHUV010000316.1 GCA_018658605.1 Planctomycetaceae bacterium
AATGATGGCAAAGGGAAATTCACGCAGGTTGAAAAGACAGCCCACGTGGATGGCGATGGCGACCTAGGCGCATGGGGCCACACAATCGGCTCGAGTTGGGGCGACCTAGATAACGACGGACATCTCGATCTGTTCGTAGGGAATTTTAGTCACCCGCCGGCATATCAGGATCGTGCTAAATTTCTTAAGAATCTCGGAAAGGACGGCGGGTTCATCTTTACTGATCTAACCGCCGACGCAGGTCTCCGCTGGCAGGAATCCTTCGCATCCCCGACTCTGGGTGACTTTGACAATGATGGGTTATTGGATCTCTATTTTACGACGGTCTATGGTGGCGATCATTGTGTGCTGTACAAAAATACGGGCAATTTCCGTTTTAAGGATGTCACTGAAACTTCCGGGATCTCCGCAGATACTACCTACCAGGCAGCGTGGGGTGACTATGACAATGACGGTGACATGGATCTGGTGACAAAAGGGCGTCTCTATGAGAACCAAAGTCCCCGCAAAAACTTCGTTCAGGTGAAACTTGTGGGCACGGGTTCAATCGACGGTATGGCGGTGGGTTCTCAGGTGCGAATCTCTCTGGGCGACCGCGTAATGACCCGCCAAGTCTGCTCCTCCACGGGACAGGGAAACCAAAACTCGTCAGTGCTGCATTTTGGCCTGGGAGATTATACCGGGCCGCTAAAAGCGGAAATCGCATGGCTAGGTGGAAAACGCACAGTAAAAACTCTCGAGCCTAATCGCCTCAACGTCATCAATCCCGAATGACACGCACCGTAGTTGTGCACGCTGATATTACTTGGAATCTGATTTGGAGAGCGTTTCGAGCAGAGCAATCGTAGCCCAAGCCGTAGCGCTAGTCGACACAAATTGGTTCACTCCATGTGGAAACCCCGTTTCAAAATACTTTTGAAACGGTTTACTCCGACTTTCGACCAACCACGAACCATCCGGCTTTTGTGACTGTAACAAAAATTGCAATCCGCGTTGATAACCGGCACTCGCCGAAGCCAAGTGCCCGGTTTGAACGAGGCAAGCCAAAACGGTTCCCGTCGCGTAAGCATCACTCATCATATCGTCCTTTTGCGCCCAACCGCCGTCTGAGCGCTGAGTCGCAATCAATTTATCAGCAAATGCCCGCTGGGTTGACTTCTCGGCTTGCGCAACAAACAGCGCTCGCAATTGAAACACACGGTCCTCAGTATCGACTGTCTTGCTTTTCAGCAACCATTGTAAAGCCGCCTCTTGACGCTCCGAAATCCGGGATTTTTGATCCGCGATACCAAATGCCGCAAGGCCTCGCAGGGCCACATAGGTGGTAGTAAAATCGCTTGCTTCCGTAGGAGGGCGGTTGCTGCTGTGAGCCCAGTGACCGGAATCTACATTTGTTTGCAATATATATTCCGCTACTGCCGCGGTAACTGTATCCGGTTTGTGTTTCCCGGCCTGCAAGGTCCATAGCGCGTAACCGGCTGTGTCAATCCGCCCGCCCTGTCCCTTTCCGGCGACGTAGTTTTCCTTTCCTCTACCAAGAAATTCTGCCGTATGGTCGAGCTGCCGTCGAAGATTAGCTTTGTCTATTCTAAAACCTTGGTCCCGCGCCGCAGTAATCGCTAAGACAGGGAGAGCCTGACTGTGACAGGTAAAGCAAGGTCGTTTTTCAGCGCTGCCGGCAGAGGCTCGCTCCAACAGTAACAGCGATTTTTCTACTGCGTCACGTATCCGCTGATGATCCACCTCGACAGACGAAGCCGCTTGGATTTCAGCGCCACGCGCCGTGGTCTGAAGCATGCTCACGCTTAACAGAATTACCAAAACAAATTTCATGCGGTCTATCGCAGTGGGTGTAACCAAAACGCCGGAGGGTAAATAAAATCAGCTATCCCTAATTATGTTAACACACAGACTGTAAACAGTGGTGGCATCAAGTTATCCCCGTAATGAAAAAAGGAATTCGCCGACGTTGAATCTAGCGATACCAAATCCGACCAAGTGGCCCTAATAACGGCGAAAGAGTCGGGTTCAGAGGTAATCTCCCACGACAGACTACTAGTACCTGGAAGCTACTACAGTTCTATTCGATGAACAGCAACGGTATTGCGATTAACGTAACAAAAATTGACACCAATTCTGAATTAGTGTAACCTTACTGGAAATACAGAAACCGCAACATAACAACTATCCACTGTAGATAGTTCTAATGCCTCGAGAACGTACGTTTCTATGACCATCATAAAAAGAGTATTCACCCGACTTCCATTGTCACAGTTTATAACTGTCTGGGTGTTGTTATCTGCTTTTGCTCTGGAACCTGTAACGCACATTGTTGGCCAAAACAGCCCGGTATCGTCTGAAGAGGAACGTCCCTTTGAGGAGGACAGCGAAACCTACGAGGAAAACCTGATAGTCACGACCGGATCTCGAAAGTTACCCGACCGAATCAGAAACAAAACCCTCCATGCACTACAAGCCCCAAACCGAGTTGGCTCTTTATACGCTTGCCAACGACAAGCAGCAATCGTCGGCCACCAATTAGCCAACGGGCTTCGAGCACCTTTGGTCATTTGACCGACAGTATCTCTTAGGACATTAGGTCCGTAGCCATTCTTGCGGTGGCGTTACGCGATTGTTGATCGGCTTTGGATCAACTTTATCGTTTGTGTTCGCATAGATTGGCTCTCTAGCTAGTCGCTCGTATTTCGTATCGTCTGGCTCCTCAGTGCGCTGATAGCTGCGCCCCTACAGATATAGGAATTTTGATCTTATGCAGAAACTCGTTCAAGGTATTTATCAATTTCAACAAGGCCCCTTCACCGATAAACAACGTTTATTTGAAGAACTCGCAAATGGCCAAAATCCATTGGCTCTATTCATTACATGCTCGGATTCTCGCATAACTCCTCATCTACTTACACAAACAGAACCGGGCGATCTCTTTGTATTAAGAAATGCGGGCAACATCATTCCAGCCTACGGAGACGTAGATGGGGGAGAATCCGCAACCATTGAGTATGCTGTGCGCGTCCTCGACGTCAAAGACATCATAATCTGCGGACACTCTCAATGTGGCGCCATGAGTGGATTGCTTGACCAATCGAAACTTGAAAACCTTCCAGCCGTGCGGGCGTGGCTGCACCATGCTGAAGCGACGCACCAGATTATTGAAGAAAATTATACGCACGTATCAGATCCCGCAGCGAGGTTATCAGCAGCCGTGGAGGAAAATGTGCTTGTGCAACTTGAAAATCTGCGAACACACCCATCAGTCGCTTCCGCGTTGAACTCAAATTCGCTGAATTTACACGGCTGGGTTTACCAATTCGAAACAGGCCAGGTACTCGTCTTTAACTCAAATGAAAATAGATTTCTTCCCATATAGGCAACTCACCACGAAGGAGAAAACCAACAATGAAACATTTAGTCGACGCATTGAATCGAGATCAGATTTTTCTGGATGTCGCCGCTACCGATATGACGTCGGCAATCCAGGAGACCGTGCAAAAAATGGTCACATCTGGAATCCTTGCTGAACAGCTCAAAGAATCCGTAATAGAAACGTTATTACAACGAGAGCGTGACAGCCCCACAATCATCGGGAATGCGGTTGCCATTCCGCATGCATACCTAGAGGGGATCGAACAAGAGATTGTCTTGTTTGTCCGACTTTCTCACCCTATGAACATGGGAGCGCCTGACGGAATTGCAACTCAGTTTCTATTCTTTTTACTTGGACCGCCAAGTTTGGCGGCTCAACATCTAGACACATTCGCATATATCGCGCGTCTAACGTCCGATGATGAATTTCGCTTTGAAGCAGGTGAGGCTGGTTCTGCTAAAGCTTTACGCGCGGCTGTCGACCACTTTGCCGTTAAAACCCAGTCCATGCTGAATACAGGCGTCGAGGAAACGGACGGTTTAAAATATACAGGAAGATTGTTCGGGGGTCTGCGAAAGGATATCACTCGCCGGTGGCCTCATTACCTCAGCGATTTCACGGATGGTCTTCACTCAAAATGCGCGGCATCTACACTGTTTCTGTTCTTCGCCTGTTTGGCCCCAGCAGTAACTTTTGGCGCCGTGATGGCTGTGCAAACCGCTGGTGAAATCGGCGTTGTCGAAATGATTGTAGCATCAGGTTTTTGCGGTATCGT
>JABHUV010000157.1 GCA_018658605.1 Planctomycetaceae bacterium
AGCGCGTTAGGAATCAAAATTTCGGGGTCTTCGTCGTAGCGGACGATGTCAATACGTTCACCGTTAAGTTCGTCGACGATCACTCGGATGCGATTACCACGAACGCCAACACAAGCGCCGACACAATCAACTCGTGAATCGGAGCTACTCACAGCAACTTTACTGCGATAACCAGGTTCCCGAGAGAGCGCATTAACGGTGATAACCCCATCGGCAATTTCTGGGATTTCTTGTTCGAATAAACGTTGCACAAAACGAGGACGAGTACGACTTAGGACAACTTTAACTCGTGTGCCTTGTGGTCGAACCTCACAAACCATTGCGCGGATTCGTTCACTACTACGATGTGATTCCCCTGGTATTTGTTCACTACGGGGAAGAATTGCTTCAACAGTACTGAGTTGGACAGTAACCATTGGGCCATCAACTCGGTGTACAGTACCATTTACGATTTCATCGATGAGTTCATGGAATTCTTCGATTTGGGAATCACGTTCGGCTTCACGTAGTTTTTGGATAATGACTTGCTTAGCCATTTGGGCGCCGATACGTCCGACCATTTCTTCTGGATCGAGTTCCTCGCCATCGAGTGTTGCGGACAATTCCCCGTTTTCACGGTCTACGGTAACAACAACTTCTGCAGTTTCACCATATTGTCGTTTTGCAGCGGACGCGAATCCGGATTCGATTGCTTTGAATACGATTTCCGTATCGATATTTTTGTCGCGATGGAGCGAGTCAACAATTCGGAGTATTTCATTAGGCTTCATCTGATCATTACTTTCTTATACACTCTTAAAACGGTGAAATATCACCGTTGTTTTTATCCATTTTTAGTGGAACAAACGTCTAAAACCCTGTAAAAACGAAAAAACCGCCGGCTAGCCTACTTACTATCCTGCACATTGCTTCACTAAAAAAGGTGAAAATGTGTAGTAAGCAACCCATGCCGCCGGCGTACGTCTTTGTGAAAATCCCGGTTAAGACCTCTTAAAAGCCTACATACAGGGGTATTATCACAACTTATTTTTGTGCCGAGCGGAATATCCGCACACTAAAATCCAAGTAGTTTTGCTTTAACGCATACTATTCACCTACTTAATTGAGGGTTCAATTCCCCCCACAATACCCCTGCATAGCGAAAATGTCAAGTTGGTTGAGGGGCGTTGTAAAGGTTAGTTACCGCCGCGAAAGAGTTCCTTAGATTGGCAACAAATACATGAATTGTTGCTACTGGAGGCTTTTAATGATAACCGCGCTAGCCTGGCCTTGAGGTGAGGCGTTTAGATTGATGAATGAGTCACCAGCGGGGATATCAATTGAATTTGTAACTTGAATGTCGCAATTTGGGTCTGGCGTGTCGTAGTTCAGCGTTTTAAACAGGGTACCTTTATCTAGGGCGAGCAGACTACTAATGATTTCGACCGACCCGCTACCTGCTCCCAGATTACCCATATAGCTTTTAGCTGCAACGACGGGCGTTTGGTTACCGAATATCTTATTGATAGCAACTGCTTCACCTCGATCTGCGCTGATCGTTGATATGCCGTGGCCGTGGATATGGCCGATATCTGCAGGCTGAAGATTAGCGTTTTCGAGTGATTGTTTAATAACATTTTCGAATGCTTGATCGAAACGTGCTGTCCGATCTCGATTCATACAGGTCGACGAGGCAAAACCGACTATTTCGCCGTAGATGGTAGCTCCGCGAGCCTCGGCATGATCAAGGCGTTCAACAATCATGCTGCCGGAGCCTTCACCGATTCCCATGCCATCGCGGCTATTCTCATAGGGTCGACAGGCTGCTGCTGCTTCGAAATCATTTCCAACGAGTTCTTCTTGCATGTTGACGTGAACGGTTCGCAGCGGATGAATGCGAGTACCGGTTGCTCCTGACACCATGATGTCAGCATCGCCACGTTCGATCGTACAATACGCTTCAGCGAGTGCTTGGTTAGCCGAGGATTCACGCATGGTAATGGAGTTACTGGGGCCGCGTAGGTCGTTATAGATGGCGATATGACTGGAGGGCATATTGGGCAGATATTTCAACAACCACAGCGGATTTACTTTCGGTAGTCCGTTTTCGGCCCATTGATCAAAATCAAATTCCCCATCTTCATCGAGGCATTGCATGACGCCTTCGCGGAATTCGTGAGGCATGCTAAGTATGTAGTCGCAACCGAAAACAATTCCGATTCGATCAGGATCATATATTTCCGGCGTCAGTTGCGCATCTTGCAGAGCGTGTTGAGCAGCGGCAACGCCCATTTGTATTTCACGGCACATCAAGCGAGTTGCTTTTTTAATCGCGCGAGTCAATGTTTTTTCAAGTACGCCGTAATTAGAGATTTCTCCAGTGAAATCTCGTGCCTCCCCTCCGTAAGACGCTTTAAGATTTTTATAGGGAATGGACTCGAGTGTACGGACACCGGACTGTTGATTATCGAGAGCACTGCTAAGGTCGACGATGTTATTTCCGAGAGGGCTGATTTGTCCCAATCCAGTAATGACGATACGTGAGTGATTATCCAACATGACTTGGAACCTTGTGGCCTTAATGACTTAGCTTTCGTTTAACAAAACGATTGAATAACAATAGACGCATTGTGTCCACCGAACCCAAAGCTGTTACTCATAGCTATTTTGATTGGTCGTTGTTTTGGTATAAGCGGTGTATAGTCCAAATCGCATTCAGGATCGGGCACTTCCAGATTGATTGTTGGTGGAGCGACTTGGTCTTGAATACCCAAAATGGAGAGGATTAGTTCGATTCCGCCACTTGCGCCGAGTGAATGACCGAGTGCACTTTTGGTACTGGAAACACTAAGTTTATACGCGTGATCGCCGAATACATTTTTGATTGCTTTTGTTTCTGCTAGGTCGCCAAGTGGTGTGCTGGTACCGTGGGCATTGAGATAGTCCACTTGATCTGCGTTGATGTTTGCATCATCTAATGCATTACTCATACTGCGACAAGCGCCGAGTCCTGCGGGATCGGGTTGGGTGATGTGCCCTGCATCACAACTTGCTCCAAACCCAATGACTTCGCAATAGATTTTTGCTCCACGAGCTTTTGCGTGTTCCAGTTCTTCGAAAACCAACACACCCGCTCCTTCACCCATCACAAAACCGTCACGATTTTTATCAAAGGGTCGTGACGCTCGCTCAGGTTCATCATTGCGACGTGACAAGGCCTTCATGTTTTGAAATGCACTGAGTCCCATAGGTGTAATTGCGGATTCGGTACCCCCAGAGACAACAATATCGGCATCATTGCATTGGATCATACGTAGTG
>JABHUV010000387.1 GCA_018658605.1 Planctomycetaceae bacterium
ATCAGTCGTGGTGGCGAGCCTAAAATATCCAAGTGTATGTTTTGCATGTTTGGATTGATGACGTAGGGTAACGGTTAGTTGTTCGCCTTGTGCCAGACTCAGTGGTTCCGCGAGGTAGAAAATGGCCTCTCTGTCGATCGATGTCTTCAGTTCACCATCCCAGATGGCCCAGCCAGATTCAGCGCTGGACGTGCCATAATTGAAATAAAAACCACAGTCACCACTGTCTTGGGATATTTTGATCAACAATTGATTCTCACCCTGTTCTAAATCTACAGTGACCTGCTCTTGGTTCGCCACGACTCCGCGAAGAACCTTCTTGTTTAGTTTTTCGCTTCCGTTGATCCACACTCGAATTCCATCGTCACTACCAAGTTGTAAAACCAACTTCATGTCATGCGGTGCTGTTAATGTGCGAAATAAATAATGGGCAATATTCTCCTGCGCGGGTAACGCATGTATTTTCCCATCAACGAATTCATCACGCTTTTCCCAAGCAGTATCCGCTACAGTTGTTGCCAAATCAACAGGAACGGTTTCATCAAAAAATGACTTGTCGTGGGCAATGTCAAAGCTCTCAGCAGATAGCGATCCCAAATATTGCCAAGGGGTTAAATCGATGAGGGGGCTGATCGTGCTTCTGACATCAAATGAGCTTTGAGTGAAATCAGCAACGGCGTCTTGTATCTTAATGGGGCGTGATTGCTTATCAGAGTTAGTTGCCGTTAGCTCAAAACTGGTCAGCACGAAGTTGGAGGCTCGTCCTGGGCCATTGAATTCGAGTTGTTCATGCGTAGTGGGTTGCAGTCGAATCGCCGTAATGTTTTTCTGCGGTTGGTCAATTACGATGGTGTAATCGTCTTTGTCAGGAAGTTTGCCGGAAACAATCACTCCGCCCTCGGAATCAATATTCGTGGTTGCACCTGAAGAACTGGTAGCACTAATGGGACGCAGGGCGTTCCAACCCAAGAAACGCCCATGCTGTCGATGTTCTGTTTGTAACGATTGGATCCATTCGTTACGAGCTTGCCTTTCTTTCTCAGTAGGTAGTCGTTCCATGTTCTTGGTATTTGCCAATTCTCGTTCGATGGCATCGAGTCGCTGACGTTGTTCACCAGTGGGAACTTTTAGGACAGGGTTGGCATCACCGCCGGCATCCACACGCCCCGTTTCGTCGACGTTATTAAAGAACGCATACATCTCGTAATATTCGCGTTGCGTAAGCGGATCGTATTTGTGGTCATGACAGCGAGCGCAACCTACAGTAAGACCCAGCCAGACAGTTCCGGTCGTCTCGGTACGGTCAAAAACGTATTCCACGCGGCTCTCTTCGGCGATACGGCCGCCTTCCCCGTTGAGGGGGTGGTTGCGATTAAATCCGGTTGCGATTCGTTGGTCTAGCGTTGGTGATTCCAGTAGATCCCCCGCTAGTTGTTCAACGGTGAATTGGTTAAATGGCATGTTGTCATTGAATGCATTAATGACCCATGTCCTCCAGAAATGACTTCTTCGAGTGCGGTCGCCTTGATAGCCATTGGTGTCTGAATACCGAGCGGCAACCAACCAATTCCATGCAAAGTGTTCACCATATTCCGGTTGCGATAATAAATTGTCGACAATTTGTTCGTAATGCTCGGCGGTAGGGTTTGCCAGAAATGCTTGAGTCTGTATTGGCGTCGGGGGAAGACCGGTTAAATCGAGCGTTAGTCGGCGTAATAGAGTTGCCGCGGGAGCCGTGGTTGAGGGGAGAAGTTCAGTCGACTGAAGCTTGGCTAGTATGAATTGGTCAATCGGGTTACGTGAAAAGTTGGCAAGGCGTTTTTTAAGCTGAGGGACTGCGGGCTTAACGATAGGCTGTAGTGACCAGTGGCCGGAGTAGTTTGCGCCTTGCTGGATCCATCGTGTGAGTAAGTTTATTTGCACAGAGCTTAAGTTGCGATTGGAATCTGGCGGGGGCATTTGTACATCGGAGTCTGTCGCGGTAATGCGATGGATCAGTTCGCTAGCGGCGGGACGGTGTTGAATGATCAGCGGGGGATCACGTTGTTCGGTGAGCCCAGCTTGCGTGTCGAGTCGCAGGTCGACTTCGCGTGTTTTGGCATCGGGACCGTGGCAGTGATAGCAGTGGTTGGCGAGGATCGGACGAATGTCGCGATTGAAATCGATCGACTCATCCTCGGTGCTTGCCAACAATGTTGGTGCGCCCGTTAAGAGCGCAGCGACTGCTATTGCGAGCAGTGCTGTGGCTTTCTGAGGTTTATGAAAGGTAGGCATGGGAGCTGCGTTCACTTTACGGTTGATGCACGAAGAAAGGAAGCGGTTCCTTGAATTACTGATTTACTCCCAATACGGATCAAATTTATTTTACACAATTAAATCAATGATTCCAACGATGGCAATGTAGCAATTAATGTAGCTGTAACCACAACGGTTAAAAGTGCCGAACCAGCTAACAGTAAAAACAACTCAGTGCCGAGTAACGTGAATACCTGTAAACGAGAACAGCCAAGCAGTCTCATCGTCTCAAGATCGTGTTTGCGGGCATTAAGTGATTGGAAAATAATCACAACAATCAGTAATAAAGTGACGGCTCCAAGCAGTAGAAAAATCTTTTGTAAAATCGTGTTCATTTGAAAGACGTACCGCATAATAGTGGTGATTTCTACTTCGGGACGTAAAATTTGCTGGGACTTATGGTTAATGTATTTTCCCTCTAATACAACTTGATCACGAAGTGTGGTGGGCCATATTAGCACTGCTGATATCGGATAGAGATTGCGATTGCCGTGAAAATGGAACTCATGTCGATTGGTCTCGTTGATTGTTTTGATGGATTGGTGAGGTCGATGTCCATCGATAGCATCGGCTAGTACCGAACTATTCGCAGTCGCAGTACCCTGATCGGTAATGTCATGACCGTGGCCATAGCCATCGAGAATCCACGCGGTATCCAATGACACAAAGACTCCACGATCGTCAGGCGTGCCGGACGGTTGCAACCGACCGACGACTTGCATACTTAGTGGCGGGGTTGCGCTAGGATCAAACGGGTTGGTGATGTCCGTTTGTATAAGGTCATTGCTAACCTCGACCAGAGCCCCGACAACGCATTCACCTACTTGAGCGAACATAAGCCCAGACTGAAGGTTTAGATTGCGAACCGTGAAATAATCTTTTACTGTTCCAATTACAGGGGATGCCTTATCGTTAGCGGTGTGAAGTAAGTGAACTGGGACACATCGCAGCGACGTATTTGCTGTGATATGTGTCGCGTCTTGCCACTGCAGCGACGGCAGTGGTTCTCCGAGAAAATATTGAGCCTTGAGAACAGCATCGAAGCGACTTCCTTGAGGTGCAAGCATGACGGGAGGGTTACCTCTGCGAGTGTACAGCGTCCGTAAGTATTGACTTACGATGTTTGACGAGACAATGGGTAAACTGCAAGCTAACGAAATTGCGATGAGGATAGCCGCCGTCTGTTTGCGGTGAGAGGCTAGATAGGCCCAAGCGAGTCGTATGATGGCAAGGGATTGAATCATGATGCCGCCGTTTCCATCAAAGAATCCAATTCCACAACCTTATCAAATCGACCAATGGAATCAGTATCGTGGGATACGGCGAGCACGGTGGCGTCGTTGACGCGTGCTTCAGAGTTTATAAGATCCCAAATGATATCGCGGTTTTTGGGGTCCAGATTGGCGGTAGGTTCATCAGCGAAAATAACCGCCGGGTTATGGATTAGCGCTCGGCAAACAGCAACGCGTTGCATTTCACCACGGGACAGTTTGATAACACGGCGAGGTAACAGATCCGCGATGCCTACTCGGCTAGCCAGTTCGTCAAGTCGAGAGATTGCTGGGGCACGGGCACTCTTGCTTCCTAGCATTACACCCAACAGGATATTGTCTCGCAGGCTTAAGTACTCAACCAGTCGGAAGTCTTGAAAGATGAAACCAAAATTTTGATTTCGGAACGTCCGAATGGCCTTGTTAGTGAGTTTCGAGAGTCGTCGGCCTTTGATCGTGATCTCGCCTGTTTGAGCGCTTTCAATACCCGACAAAAGCCGCAACCAGGTGGTTTTGCCGCAACCACTTGGCCCAGTAATTACACAGTGCGTCCCAACAGCGACTTCTAATTTTGGAAATTCAAGCTTGAACTGAGACCTCGGATACCGAAAAATCAGATTCTCGGCAGTGATTATCGGTTTGCTGTTTTGCATGGCTGAAAGTTAGGGACATCATGAGGCGGGAAGATTGCACATACCACGTGACTTTGATTGTAATGGCTACCCTGTACGAAGACCAATGGTCGCCAAACTGCGTTTTCACATGCTTTCTCGGATTTTGCTAGTATAGAAGGATAGAAATATAATCAATCAAACATGTAATCGGAAAAATCAATGCGATATATCTATACAGTTTTAATGGTCTGGACTCTGCAAGCACCCGTAGCGGTAAATGCGGAGAACATCGCCAGCGGCGTTGATTTTACGGCTGGAGCGGTGAATTCGGTACATCTGCAGGGAACATCCAAATCGGCAATCGTATACGGTGTTGCCAATGATGCGGTTCCAGATGTTGATTTGATTTTGTTGTCACACCACCGCCGAGACGTATTGTGGGCAGCCCGCCCAGTGATAGAAGCTGGTGCGAAAGCGATTGCGCCCTTGGCGGAAAGATCGTTGATAGAGAAGCCGGAGGAGTTTTGGGAAGAATTTCGCACAAAACGTTTTCATGATTACGCTCAGCAGTCGACAAAGATATTGGATCGTGCACTCGCCGTTGAGCGATGGGTTGTTTCCGGAGATGAGATAGATCTTGGTGGAATCAAGTTGCAGGTTATTGAAACGCCAGGGTTCACGCGAGGTAGCATTTCATACATGACGGACATTGACAGCACTCGCATCGTGTTTGTCGGCGACATGATTTACGCGCCCGGTAAAGTGCTTGATCTTTACAGTTTCCAAGATGCTATCTCAGAGGCGAAAATCGGTGGTTATCACGGCTATGGAGGGCGGTTGTCAGCGCTTGTTGCTAGCATTGACAAAGTGTTAGCGCTAAACCCCGATGTTCTCGTGCCTCTACGTGGAGAAGTTATGCGGCGACCTGCAACGGCGTTGGCACGATTGAAGTCGCAGGTTCAACAACTGTACAAAAATTATCTGTCGACAACAGCGTTGAACTGGTATTTCAAACAGGAAAGAATGACGTTGAGTGCCAAGGGGATTCTGGACGAAAAGCAGGACGTGTCGTTAATGCCCTACAGTTTGCACGAAGAAACACCTGAATGGATTTGGGTTCGCGGAACTAGCCGTTTGGTGATCGCAGAAAATGGCCACGCCATGCTTATTGACTGTGGCAATGACGGCGTAATTGACGCTGTAAAGGACCTCATTGAGCGCGGACTGGTTAAGCAAGTGGATTCAATTTTTGTAACGCATTACCACGACGATCACACCAATTCTGTTCAAAAAGCAGCTGAGCACTTTAAGTGCCCGGTTTATGCAGTTGCTCATTACGTTGATATTCTTGAAAATCCGGGTAACTACCATATGCCCTGCCTACACCACAATCCCATCAAGGATATTGTGAGCAAGCAAGATGGCGAAACGATCATGTTTCATGAGTTTAAGATGACGTTTCATACATTTCCGGGGCAGACTTTTTATCACGGGGCGTTGCTAGTAGAAAAAGACGATCACTTACCTGTTTATTTTATAGGTGATGCTTTTTCTCCCTCGGGAATGGACGACTATTGTGTGCTCAATCGCAACTTAATGCACGAAAATGACGGATACCTAATGTGCCTTGATCGGGTGCGTAAGCTTGGTAACGAGTACTGGTTGATCAATGAACATATCCCCCACGTTTTTAGATTTACCAAATCTGAGCTGGATTATCTGGAGACACAGTTTCGAAAACGGATTAAGACCGTTAGCGAGTTGATACCATGGGATGATCCCAATTACGGTGTCGATGAGCAATGGGCGATGATTTATCCCTATGGCAGCACGGTCAAAAAGGGTGAGATTCGAGAGTTCGAAATTGTGCTCACCAATCACTCTTCTCGTAAACGTCGCTACGATGTGAAATTACGAATTCCAGAGGGTGCGAAGATCGTTGGTCTTGAGAATTCAATCGTGATCGCTGGTAAAACGCGTGGTGGCGTGCGTGCAAAAGTGCAAATGCCGAACATTGCGGGAACGTATTTGATTCGCGTGGATATTACTTCGCAGGGAATCGATGTTCGCGACTGGATTGAAGCACTGGTGGTGGTTGAATGATTGTTCGCTGTGGTCGTACAAATCGTACGCATTTCTCACATTCGCAAACAAGTGTCTACGGGTTCCTGTGGATGACACTGGGGGTTGTTGGTGTGTTGGGGACAGTTGCGTCTGTGTCTGCGCATCCAATCTCCCTCACCGATGCTGTTGTTGACGTTCGCCAGGATCATGTCCAAGTTAAGCTTGGTGTTGCCATAGAGGATTTGGTTCTGTACTACGAACTTAAGGCCAATAAAGAATTCAAATATCCTGCAGATAAACTACGGGAAATGTCTAAGGAGCATCAGTCGTTTATTTGCGAGCGGTTGCAGATTCGAGGTGTCGACGGCAAGTTGTTAGCCGGCAGTGTTCAGGGAATGGATACAACGCAGATTCCAGAGGGGGGCGTGCTGCAAACCGAGATAAAGTCACGTAGTATTAGCTATCAGATTAAGTATGCAGTCGCCCAATCGCATCGCTTTTTAACGATTCGCCAGATGTTCGGTGAATTGCAGCCCGCGTCGATGGATTGCTTGCTACTGCACAATGGTTTCTTACTGGAAAAGGCTCGTCAGCTTGCATCGGGGCAAACATACACAATTGAGCTTGATTGGGACAATCCACCAATGGAAAGGCCAGATTACAAGACGTTTCGGCAAAACAAGGAAAATCTACTACGGCAACGCTTGGGGATCGCCAGTTACAGTGTTTTATACTCCTTCCTATATATAACACCGCGTGAAGTACGGCACGAAATCCTGATTCCGATGTTGACTCTCGAAAAATGGTTACCCCTGCAACGAAAAAACCCAGATTTTCTGGATGTGGATGAGCAAAAAGCCGCTCAGAAGTCGTTGGCTGATTTTTTTGGTAATGGTAATCCAGTTACGATCAATGGAACGCTTGTTACACCAACTCTTGATCGGGTAAGTTTTTTCGGCTTAGATATTCGAGACTTTGCCTTGAATGCCCCACCTCGCCGCGTGAATGTGTACCAAGCACGAGTCGGATTAATATTGAGTTACCGGCCATCCTCTCCAGTACGCCAGCTAACCGTTGAATGGGATACTTACAATAAATATGCACCAATGCTCAAGTCGCTCGTGTTAGTAAATGATGAGGACCCTTTTACTCAATTTTTCGTTAAGAACGCACCTGGGTTTGAGTGGACGTTAGCCAAGGTCAAACGTGATAAACCTCAGGGCCTCAAAGATGGTCTTAAGGTACAGGAAATTTCGCAGCCGTTGGGCAAGCTGATAGCTGGTAGTGTACTTCGCAATGTATTTACGGCGATTAACAGAGATGCTGATGGTGAGGTGTTTGACGCGTTGGCGGTTTCTGTTAGTCCCAAGTTGATTCGTGAAATCTATTTACAAATAAAACGTGCATTGATGGTGGCCGAGCAGGGTTCGGCATCGTTGCATGTACGCGACGTGACCGTCCAGTCAGTCGATAATTTGAGTGGGGACGGCATGCAGATTACTATGCGTTGTCGCTGGCAAGTGACTGGCACGGTGGAACATTGGGGACACTTGCACACGCGAGTTGATGAATTTTCTGGTGAGTTGACATTATCCAGAGAGCGTGCCGGTTGGATGCTTGATAAGTTTCGTGTGAGCGAACAAAAACAACAAGCAATTAAAACCACTTTACGCTATGGTGGATAATTAACGAGATTCTGACGAATTTGACATGTTTTTTATAAATAGAGAACTAAAGGTGGAGGAGCCTAGCGGATGATAAATATGCGGTACCGGGTAGCTGTAACAGCGGCGATGATGGCATGTGTTTCAGTTGGATTAACGCGAATTGTCCAATCTGCAGAAGTAGCCAAATTAGATGCAGTCACCAAAGCACGTTGTGTCAGGATACTCCGAGGGGCTGTGCGAAGCGATGAGTTTTGGCCTTCGATGCATGCCGCCGAGGCTTTGACTTTAGCGGGGCATGGCGATGAAGTGGTCAAATTGCTGACTCCGCTGCTGCCTTTAGAAGAGGATGACCAAAAACGCTGCGGTTTAGCCCGCGAGTTGGTGCGTGCTGGGCAAAGACAGCACGTCAATGTGTTGTTATCGATCATGGCGGGAGAGGATACACATGGGCATGTGCATTCGTGTGAAAGTATCTATAAGGTTTTTGAGATAGGTGATGGCGTAGCGTTGCGGGCGGCAATTCAGCCTGGGAACCCAATTAAGAAGCAGCTGATGGCTGCGGCGGCTCTGGGGCGATGGGGGCACCCACAGGCCATGCAAATTTTACGTGGTGCGGTATCGAGTGAGGATCCGGATGAAGCACGCATTGCTGCTTGGGTGTTAGCTCGTATCGGGGACGCAACGGACGTTCCTTTACTGCGAAAGAATATAGCTAGGTTCGATGATCCCTTGGTGGTCGCTTATTTCGAGAACTCGATGGCTACGTTAGGCGATTCGTCAGGGCTACAGGCAATGGCTGAGATGTTGCAAAGCGACGATCCGGCACTGAAGGTCTATGCCGCAACGTTCGCGGGTGATGCGCGGGCAGTATCGTTAGCACCGTTGTTGTTACCACTACTGGAGCACGATGTCCTTGATGTGCGAGTGCGTGGAGCTCAGACTTTGTTGGTTCTGAGTCAAGCGAGTATGGCAATGGGCAAAGATCAGATTGTGACACAGGATGTTTTTGCGGCAACAGCTAAAAATCCGCGTTATAGTGAAGGTTCAATTGTGGCGCTGGCCGACGGTCGCTTGCTATTTGCAACCACGGAATTTTCTGACAGTGCATCGGATTTTGCTAATGCACGCATTATTGGGAGAATGTCAAAAGATGGTGGTGTGACTTGGAGTGCAGCACAAGTGTTGCAAAAATCTGTTGGAAAACTCAATGTGATGTCGGTCACAATGTTGCGTTTGACCGATGAAGGACCCTATTCCGGTCCGATCGGAATGTTCTATTTGGTCAAAAATTCCCATGATGATTTGGATGTCTGGCTAAAAGTGTCCACCGACGAGGGCAAGACGTTTGGTGAATCCGTTTTGGTCACAAATCAACCTGGGTATCACGTGATGAATAATGACCGAGTTCAACGATTGTCCTCGGGGCGATTAGTTGTACCCGTGGCTTCCACGTCTGATGTATCGAAGGTTAACCACTTTGTATCACGGTGTTTTATTTCTGACGATCAGGGGCTAACTTGGCGATTGGGCAAAGGTGCAATTGACTATGCGAAGCGTGGGGCGATGGAGCCGGAGATTGTAGAACTGGCCAAGAACGAGGATGGCAGTGTCCGTTTAGCGATGTATATGCGAACCCAACTGGGGCACGTCGCTGTCGGATACAGTCGCGACGCTGGGGACACTTGGACGAAGGCAGTGGATGCGAAGATCCGAGCGCCGGAAGCACCGGCGACAATTCGTCGTGTTCCCTCAACTGGTGATTTGGTATTGGTGTGGAACGACAATTTTAGTGCGGGCGCTGGGCATGGCGGGAAACGAACGCCGTTGTCGATCGCGGTTAGCAAAGATGAAGGGGAAACCTGGAAAAAGGTAGGTGATATTGAAACAAGTAAGCAGCATACCTATGCTTACACGAGTCTGTGTTTTGTCCGTGGTCGCATGGTGATGAGTTATTACGTGCGTGACGAATCCACAGGACGGATCTCCAATCGATTCCGTTCCCTTCCGATTAGCTGGTTGTATAACTAAAAATTTTGACCGACGATTCCAACCCAATTTCCGTTGACTCCAATAATTGCGAATCGAGCAATCTCATGAAATTGCGCGATAGCTTTCACGGGCGATTTAAGACAGCATTGATATTGATTTTGTTGGCTGTCCCATGGATCGCAGCGCACCTTGTGTTAGAGAGCGATATCAGCGCTACGGCGCATAATGATGATTGGCTCTATGCGCGCAGTGTTCAGGTGTTATCAGATGACGGACGTTTTCAGCATGTGACGCAACATGGTCAGTTAGCAGCGAGTGTAGTGAGTCACGTTGGCTGGGGGTGGCTTTTTACTGCGAATGAATTTAGCTACGCTGGATTGCATCGCTCGCAAGCCGTTGCTGGTTGGTTGGTTTGTTGTTTTTTGTTTTTATTGGCACGGAAACTTGGCAGTGATACTGGGCCTGCGCTCGTCGCGGTCGTTG
>JABHUV010000368.1 GCA_018658605.1 Planctomycetaceae bacterium
ATATGAGTTCTTTGTGTTCTTGGCAACAACTTGGATTATTAACAGTATCATCCAAACGTTCTTCATGCCCAATGCGCAAGAGTTCAGTGAACTCATACGCACCGGTAATTTTGACTTCGCACTGCTCAAACCCATTGATACTCAGTTTATTATTTCATTTCCTAGAATCGACTGGTCGAGTCTCTCAACGTGCATGATGGGTATTGGTTTGTTGAGTTATAGTCTGTATCAATTGATGGTCGTGGCAGATGTTCCGCTGGTATTGGAATGGCCGGTGTTGTTTTTGTATCCACTTTATTTGGTTTGCGGCGTGGCGATTATGTACAGCGTTATGATCAGTTTAGCTGCCACAAGTGTTTGGTTTGGACGAAATCAGACGCTTTACAATTTTTGGTTCTACTTGACCAATTTTTCGCGTTATCCGATGGAAATTTATAAAACGCCGGGGTGGGGCATGGGATTGTGGATTGCATTTACGTTTTTTATTCCGGTCTTATTAGTCGTAAATATTCCGGCTAGATTCCTAGCGAGACCTTTAGACGGTATGACCTCTGCGGATTGGGAGCTTGCTGCGTTTACACTATGTGCTAGCATCGGTAGCCTATTTGGGAGCCGTCGCGTTTTTAAGCGAGCGTTGCAGAGTTATCGGAGTGCTAGTTCATGAACAGTAATGACCGGTCTGAAAAAACATCTGATTCTCTCTCGCCAGCAGCCACAAATTCTGCTCAGACGAGCAGCGGTTTCAAGTTGCACCCTTGGATGCAACTGATGCGAATCGGTAACGTGTTCACGGCGTTTGCCAATATATTGATGGGATATCTCGTTGTAAAGAGCGATGCGGACATATTAACCTTGAGTGCCCAACAAGACGCGTGGCCGTTGGCAGGGTTGCTCGCGGCAACGTTTTGTTTGTATAGCTCCGGTATGGTACTCAACGATGTATTTGACATTGAACAAGACAAAGCACAGCGGTCCGCTCGGCCATTGGCTGCAGGAGCAATTTCATTAAGAGTGGCCGCTCGATTTGGAATGGGCCTAATGCTTGCTGGAATCCTGTTTGCCAGTACGGCAGGCCAGCGCGGATGTTTGCTTGGCTGTGCCATTGCAGTTTCGGTTTTGTTATACAACCGAGTGTTAAAAAAGACACCGCTCGCTCCGCTGATGATGGGGATATGCCGCATGTTAAATGTGTTGTTAGGGATGAGTTATGTCGTTAGCGATAAGGCAATATTTTGTGGGTTCGAAAAACACCATCTACTCATCGCCGGTGGGATCGGGGTTTTCGTAGCAGGCTTAACGTGGTTTGCGAGAACGGAGGCTCGTACGAGCAATCGCTGGCTCTTGAGTTTCGGTGTTGGCGTGATGGCTTTAGGGTTTGTGTGTTTGGCTAGTTTTCCAACGGAACTAGCCCAAAGTGGTCGCTTGCAATTGAAATCCAATAGTACTGGGTTACTGTTTGGCGTTCTGGCGATATTGATTCTCTACCGTGCGGTTGCCGCGATTTTCGACCCACGGCCAGAACGAGTGCAAGTTGGAGTTATACATTGTTTACGGTCGTTGATTTTTTTGGATGCGTGTGTGGTGGCTATTGTAAGTCACTCTAGCATGGCGGTATTGACGATTGCATTATTGTTACCGATGTTGACTATATCAAAATGGATTCGTGCCACTTGAAGTGCCCGAGCTAGGGCAGAGGATAGGAGCTTTATCGATGCGACACGTTGTATATTGTAGTATTCCCGGATTGAGACAAGCCGATTTATCACAAATGCCAGCGCTGTCGGCTTTAACCGCTACTGGTGATCATCAACCTTTAAGGTCGACGTTTCCAGCCGTAACTTGGCCTGCGCAAGCAACGATGCTAACGGGGAAAACTCCGGCGGAGCACGGTGTGATTGCCAATGGATTTTATTGGCGAGAAGAGCAAAAAGTGGAAATGTGGACGGCCTGGAACGATAAGATTCAAGCACCTCAGATTTGGGACCGGCTGCATGCGATATCCCCAGATTTAACTTCAGCCGTTTGGTTTCCTATGCTGAGCAAAGGCTGCGGAGCGGATTGGATTTGTATGCCAGCGCCGGTGCATAATCCCGATGGATCCGAATCTCTTTGGTGCTACACTAAACCGACGCAGCTCTATGGTGAATTGCTTGAAAGCCTAGGTCATTTTCCTCTGAAGCACTTCTGGGGCCCGTTGTCAAACATTCAGTCGACGGAGTGGATTGTTCGTAGTGCGGTGCAAACGATCAGTAAGAACCAACCCCGCTTTTCATTTTTGTATTTACCGCACCTCGATTACGCAGCGCAAAAACAAGGCCCCAATAGTCCCGAGGCCTTGGCGGCGGTCAAGGAACTGGAC
Source organism: Planctomycetaceae bacterium (assembly GCA_018658605.1). Next base: position 2,360 of record JABHUV010000368.1, read on the forward strand.
GAAGTGATTCAAGTTTTAGCTGAAGGTGTGCACGCAGCGCTAGAGTCCGCGAATGTTACCTGGGTTTTTGCTAGCGAGTATGTGATTAGCGAAGTTGACCACGTGACGTATCCAAATCGAGTGCTGCGTGATGCAGGACTGCTGCAAGTCCGAGTTGAAGATGATGGTGAACATTTGGATTTGAATAGCTCAGCGTGGGCACTGGTCGATCACCAGTTCTCGCATGTCTTTGTGAAGGATGCGGATCCTACGGTGATTCAGC
>JABHUV010000347.1 GCA_018658605.1 Planctomycetaceae bacterium
GGCCTACGATACTGGGGAAATGGCACCAACCCCGGGAGCCAAAGCACGGAATGCGTATGCAAATCAATTTTCACCAATTGCCTTAGGGCGTCAACTATTGATGGCGCGGCGATTGATTGAAGCTGGTTGTGGATTTGTCACCGTCACCTGTGGCGGTTGGGATATGCATGGGGGTGGCAAAGAATTCACAATGCGCGATGGACTCAATACGTTGGCGCCAGCGGTCGATAAGGCGGTCTCCGCATTTATCGAGGACATCTCACAACGCGGTATGGCAGATGATGTATTGCTGGTCATGACTGGTGAGTTTGGCAGGACACCTCGAATCAATAAAAATGGTGGTCGAGACCATTGGGGCAATTTGTGTCCACTAGTATTTGTGGGTGGCGGTTTGAAGATGGGGCAGGTGATTGGGCAATCGGATTCTCATGGTGGTGAACCAATTTCAGATCGAGTTTCTAGCCAGCACGTGTTAGCAACAATCATGAATACGTTGTTCGACACGGGCAAGTTACGGTTACAGCAAGGTATCCCGAGGGAAATTGAAGCAACCATGACTAGTGGTGATCCCATTTCCCAATTGTTTAGCTGATAAAGGCCGATTGTGAGGTTTGGTATGTGGTTGCGTTTGTTTTATTCTGTTGCTGGTTGGCTGTTGGTGTTGTGTTTAAATGTCGGCTCGTTAAACGCTTATGGACAACAAGTGGATCTTAGCGAGCAAGCTTCCACGACACCAGCGATCACGCTGCGTGTTGGTGTTGTCGCCTATGAAGATTTTCATGTCGAGCACGCTAGGTTTCAGCAATGGTTGCACCAAGTCTCCGCTTCTTTGAATCCTCCCATACGGTTTCAACTGACCACGGGATCCTATAGCGAAATTGCACATTGGATGAAACAGGGAAGTGTCGATGCTGCTTTGCTTACTGGCGGAGGATTTGCGGCGTTAGGGGCACTGGATCAAGACACAGACGAGTTTGACTACATTGCGACATTGGATAGTGAGCCCGCGACAGGTCCTTGGGCTTCAGATAATCGTAAGTTGGCTGGGTTCCACGGTTTGTATCATTCCGTGTGTATTACGAATATTAATACAACGATTTCCTCTGCAACAGATTTGGTTGCTTTGGCTCAGCAGGGGAAATTGCGAGTGTTATTAGTGGATCGTCGCAGTGCATCTGGGAATATTATCCCCCGCCTCGCTTTGCAGGAAATCGGGGTTCAAATCCGAGAGGCCGACGTACGGTATTTAGGTTCGCATACCCAAGTCTTACAGGAACTTGCTCAGCAAAGCGGTGCGGCCAGCACCACAACGATTGGATTTGTCTGGGATGATGCCAGTATTAAAGTGCCACAGTTGTTGAGCAAATTGCGAAAAGTTGATTTTCTCGAATTAGCACAGCGACCTATTGCACATGATGCGTTGGTAATGCGACAGGACTATCCTCGCTTTGATGAGTTGTCCGCAATTATTCAACGCCAAATAGCTAGCAGTGTTAATTCACCTTTTCAGCGACTTGCATCGGGCAAGCAACCCTACGTCACCTTAGGACACAGTGCCGAAGAACTTGGAATCGGGATATCGCAATTATTGCGCAAAGACATGCGTGGGGTGGGTAATATGCTTGTCCAAGCATATAGGCAACGAAGTGCTACCAATCCATTTCGTTTAGCTTTAGTACTTTCTGGTGGCGGAGCAAAATGTGCTTATCAGGTCGGCGCTGTTTCTGAGATTGAGGACGCCCTTGCTGAGCTTAACGCTCGTAATCAGACGAATATTTCAATCGACTTAGTCGTCGGCACGTCCGGCGGCGCAATAAACGCCGTTCCTGTTTCAATGAAAATGTCAGCCGATCAAGTAGGGCAGCAAAAATGGCAAGAAGTTTGGCTCGAATTAGATCAGCGTGAAATTGTCTTGCCGGCGCGCGGCGTGCGCATCAATATTGGTATTTGGATCGCACTGTTGCAAGTTGCTGGATTGATTGTATTGTTGCGATTACTTGTGCGCGATCCCGCTCGGCGTAGAGTTCGCTCAGCTCAGTGGATAAGTGCTTTGGGCGGCATTGAATTAGCATTGGTTTTGATTCCCTTCACACCTTGGTCGCTTCTCGGACATAATCACCTGTTGCACCACCTATGGTTGTGGTTATCCTTGGGGGCGCAGTATACCGCTATCACCCTGTTGCTGCTCGGTGGTATCAGCTTCCTATGGAATCTGCGGTTCAAACGACAGAATGAGGCGGTTCGGAAAGTGCGACGCTTAAGGACGGGGTTTTTGCTTACGGTGGGCATATTAGGGTTACCGCTGTTGCAAATTGGAGTCATGTTTTTGGGGCATACGACTTTGTCATCAGGCGATGGTATGACCCAAGAAATATACAAGGGGTTTTCCGGGTTGGTTGGCGACGTATCCGGCCATGCGGTTACTGTGGAAAATTCGGCCCAGAAGTTAGAGCAATTAAGTAAAAATCTGATTAACCAAGGTTTAGTTCAACGGGATTTGGTGCTAACGGCGACTGCCATCTCAAAAAATAGAGATTCGTTGCCTTCAGATCTATATTTCTATTTCGCGGCGGACAATGACCACGAGCTGCCTCGGTTTGGGAGTCGCGGTGTCGACATGCAACGTCATCCCGAGCAGTTACTCAAAATTGTACTTGGTTCTAGTTCCATTTACCCAGTGTTTCCCGCACACGAGTTGATTGACGTACCGAACCAAGGTGATCGCATTGAGTTAGTTGATGGAGGATTCGCTCATAATGCCCCGCTCGAAGCGGCGGTGTTATGGGGTGCGACACATGTTGTTTTGATTGACGCCGCGCCGGTTCAGGTGCGAGATGGCAAGAATTTAGCAGATGGTATGTTACGTGGTTTCGGGCATCTGTTCCAACAGTCGCAACTTTCTGACAAACGCAGCAAAGATGCGGTGATGGTATTTACTTTGGAGTCTCGTTTTCAGCCAAAATTGTGCGTGTTGGATTTTGCCAATGTGTTAGTTGAACAGGGAATCTATCATGGTCGGCAGGATGTGACCCAAGAACTGCGGCATCAGGATAACTTTCCGCCGAATCAATTACTGCCGCCGTTTATCGTCACCTATGGGCAACCACGGTTTGAAGAGATCGTTGCTCCGGTCAAGCCAGCTTTGTTAGCCCCGTGATTGATTTATTTACGTTCGATCATCATGACAGACGTATCGTCATGCCGTCCTGCCCCAGCGGTGATTTCGGTAGACTTAAAGAACAAGAGATTCATCGCTTCGTCCAACGGCATGTTGATGGATTCCTTGAGTGTTTCAATGATTCCAGCGACACCAAACTGATCGGCTAAGGCATCACCCTCCGGCGGAAATGCTTCATCAAGTCCGTCTGTATAAAGGAGCACGCGACTGTGGGGTGGAATGGGCGCCGATAGACATTCGTAACTCCAGCCTTGCATTACAGCTAAAGGTAATCCAATTTGGTCTTCATGGCCGAGGACGGAGATCTCATTGGTCTCCATGTTTTGCAATAGGGGAAGCGGGTGTCCCGCACAGGTCCATTGTAATTGATGTGTTGAAGTGTCGAGGATGGAATAGAGAAGTGTTATGAATCCGCCCTCGTCTTGAACAATGTCACTACGGCAGAGTCGTTCGTTCACGGCGCTGACGAATTCAGCCGTATCACCAAATCGATTTTCCCGAATCATGCGGATTAAGGTGTGCATGGTCATGATAGACATGCAAGCCTTGACACCGTGCCCTGATGCGTCGCCCACGAGCATTACAAGTTGGTCGTCATTGAGGGCAAAGGAGTCGTAGTAATCCCCGCCGGCCATGACGACCATGTTGCGACCATCGACACGTATTTCCGAAGGTTCGTAACGTCCTACCACACTGTAATCACGTAGTTTGGGAAGATCCGTGGGGACGACGGATTCCTGAAGCTTTCGTACCGAATTGACTTCTTCGCTTAATCGTTCTGCAACAACCTGATCTCTTAACGCTCGGACATTCCTTTCGGCTGATTCTAGAATGGAGACTAACAACATGATAAAGTTTTCGTCGTCGTCACGGATGAGGTGAGAGTGCAGGCCATTGGAGATGAACTCAATAAGCCTGGTAAATTCGTGACTGCGAATGACGCCCACGATTGGGATCGAGGGTAGCGCTTCTTGGGTCGCCTTAAAGACAGACGCGGCTTCTTCCGGATTCGGGAAGTCTAGGGACAATAGAACGACGCTCCAATCGGCCTTATCTAAAGTGTCAACAAACACGGCAGCATGCCGACAAATCACAGCTTCGTGCGTACCGACATTGAGCATCAACTCAATGGTCTCAATTTCCGTTGAGGGTTCCCAACCAACTAGAATTTTCATTTAATCTCTACTCTCAATTGTTGTCCGAGTTGAGCTCGTTAATACTTCGAGCTTCCTTGCAGTTTACCAGCAACTGAGTTAAATGCTCAATGATGGTTGCGTTGATTTATCCTCATAACGTTGCACTCACAGGCATAGAAAAAGGGAAGTATTCCTGAGAATACTTCCCTTTCTGTTTTGTTGAGCAGACAAAGAAGAAATACGTTGCCTACTCAAAGCTGACGTAAAACAAGCTTATTTCTTTTTAGCTTTAACTTTCACGAAAGCTTTCTTGAAAGTTTCGTCGTTGAAGACAGTTTTGACTTTGTCTTCAATTTTAGCAAGTTTGCCTTGGCATCCGCCACAGCACACAGCAACCTTGACGCCTGCAACATCGCAGGTTTTAGCTGGGTCGACTGGTTTGCCTGCAAATGGGCAACTCGCTTGCTTGAACTGTCCAGTTTGGACAAGTTGATGGTTTGCTTTAGCAGCAAATTTGGACGTGCTCTTGGCGAATGCACCAGGGCAATTGCCACAGCAGAAAAATACTTTTCCACCTTTGTAATCAGCGGTCTTGTCGGCAAGGACTTTTTTGCCGCTGAGTGGACACTTGACTCCGTCAAGCTTAGGGCCGGCATTTACATTGACGGCGACGACTGTGATTAACACAGCACAAAACATTGCTAAAAACCGTTTCATAATGAAACTCCTTTGAAAATGTTGAGGTGCGACCTCAAACTACACATGTGTATGTTAGATGTATTCGCGAGTTGCATGCACCGCACGGTTAGTCTAACACGTACGTCAAACCACTGAGGATTGAACGTTTCATTTCTATTGCAGTTGCCCACGATAGACTTAACATTGAAATTATAGACAAACAAAATTTCTTTGTCTACCTTTTACGATACACCAACGGTGATTGCAGTCTAATAATGACAGTTACTACTTACTGAGTCCCCCTAAATGGGTGGAAAAACTCATTGCGGATCGGTCCTCGCCAATATAATCGTATAGTTGGATTAAATATTATTTGGATGCTGTTGGCTTTCATTAGTAGCAAAACATGTGAATGATGTGATATAAATATGTCAAGAAAATCGATTGTTGTCTTATTGGAAAATACTCGGATGCTACTATTGAAGAGACATTCTTTGAGGATATCAAACAAGTTGCATGGTTTGATAATACTTAGCTTTGCGATTTGTATAAGTTCATTGTCGTTTGCCGCGGGGCCTGGGTTGGATGAATCAACACGCGGCATTGGGTTGACGGATCCAGTGGATGACCGCGCCATCAAGAATATGATCTCCAGTAAATCCGATGCACTGTTGGCAGACGAGGAGGTTGTTCACATCAAAAAGATTGGCGGTCAACTCGATCGCAAACAAACCGAATTGCGATTACCGCGGCTAAAGACGGTTGAGTTAACGAGTCGAGAATTTTACCAGAAGGTAACGCCGTCGGTATTGATTCTTTCCAAGATATACAAGTGCGGTCGTTGTGAACGTTGGCATGATCGTAGCGCTGGTGCATTCGTGCTAACAGCTGATGGCGCTATCGTGACTAACTATCATGTTGTGGAAGGACCTCGTGATGATGAGCGGGCTTTGGTGGCGACCACGTCCACCGGAGATGTATATCCGGTTA
>JABHUV010000212.1 GCA_018658605.1 Planctomycetaceae bacterium
CGATGCGGTTCCCCGACAGTTTTTATATGTGTTGACCGGACCGGAACGCGAACCATACAAAAATGGTAGTGGTCGTCTCGAACTTGCTCAAGATTTATCGTCGCCCAATAATCCACTCACCCGTCGAGTACTAGTGAATCGATTGTGGATGCATCACTTTGGATCATCAATGGTGGTAACTCCAAGTGACTTTGGTGTGCGGTGCCCAAAACCTGTGCAGTTGGATGTGATGGATCACTTAGCCACGTTATTGTTAGACCATCAGTGGTCGATGAAAGCCATTCACCGGGAAATTGTGTTGTCCGCTACCTATAGGCAGTCTTCAGATTATCGTTTGGAGGGCAATGAAATTGATCCGGAAAATGGATTGTATTGGCGTATGAATCGGCAACGTTTGGAATATGAAATTCAGCGGGATTCAATGTTAGCGGTTCTCGGCGAATTAGATTTAAAGATGGGTGGTTTGTCTGAGGATCTAACGAATTCAACATCGATCCGTCGGCGAGCGGTGTACACATTTATCGATCGGCAAGATTTACCGAATCTACTACGAGTTTTTGATTTTCCGAATCCAGACCAGCATAACGCGAAGCGTTCCAATACAACGGTCCCTCAGCAAGCATTGTTTCTAATGAATTCGCCTACCGTGTTGCAACGTGTACAGAGGTTTGTAGCGAGCACTACATTCCAGTCGATCGCTAAAACCGATCGTGTTGAATATTTGTACCAACGGTTCTTCCAGCGATTGCCCAGCGAGGCAGAACTAGAGGTAAGCCGTCAGTTTGTTGAACATACTGAAGCGTCTGGCCAAGATAGCCGCCAAGTTTGGCAACAGTTGGTACAGTTATTATTGATGACCAATGAATTTAATTACCGCGACTAGGATTTTATCGCGGAAGAATAGACGTTATTTCTGGTGGCTATGCCAACCAGTCGGTTTTTACTTCACCGTGAACATCGGTGAGTCGATAATCTCGGCCAGCGTAGCGGTATGTTAACTGTTTGTGATCAAACCCCAACAGATGCATCATTGTGGCGTGCAAGTCATGTACGTGCACTGGGTTTTCTTCTGCTCGAAAGCCAAAATCATCGGTCGCACCATAGACTTGGCCTCCTTGAATACCTCCACCGGCGAGCCACATGCTGAAGCCCCAGTGATTATGGTCACGGCCATTAATACGTCCTTGGTTGGCACCCGCTTGAGGTAATTCGACAGTGGGTGTTCGACCAAACTCGCCACCCCAAATAATCAACGTTTCTTCGAACAATCCAAGTCGTTTGAGGTCAGACAACAAAGCAGCGATCGCGCGGTCTTGCTCTCCAGCTAAACGCCGATGGTTTTTTTCGATGTCATCATGATTATCCCATGGTTGCCCTTGCCCGTGCCAAAGTTGTATATACCGCACTCCGCGTTCTACAAGTCGACGAGCGATTAACATCTGACGAGCGGGATTTCCAGGGCCGTAATTGTACAATACATGAGATGGTTCATCGGACACATCAAAGACATCGCTGGCCTCCATTTGCATACGATAAGCTAACTCAAAATTTTCGATGCGCGCATCGAGTTCTGCGTCTTCGCCGCGTTGTTCCAAGTGTAATTCGTTTAGCGTTCGCAAGGTGTCGAGTTGTCGGCGTTGATCTTTAAGGTTGATGGACTTGTTTTTGATGTTTTGAATCAGTTTGTCGACACTACGATGTTGGCTATCAATAAAGGTGCCTTGGTAAATTCCAGGTAAAAATGCGGATTGCCAGTTCTGGGCGCCCTTGATTGGATAGCCTTTAGGGGACATTGCAATGAATCCGGGTAAATTCTGGTTTTCTGTTCCTAACCCATAGGTGACCCAAGAGCCAACACTGGGTCGCGCTAAAATGGACTCCCCGCAATTCATTAATAGCAATGACGGTTCATGATTGGGGACGTCGGCATGCATACTTCGCACCACACAGATGTCGTCGATGTGTGCTGCGGTTTTTTCAAATAGCTCACTGACTTCAATACCGCTTTCACCGTATCGTTTGAATTTGAAGGGTGACGGGAAGCAAACTCCCGTTTTTCGTTCGGTCCGTAGGTTGCTATAAGGCAACGGTTTGCCGCCGTGTTTGGTTAACTCGGGTTTTGGGTCAAACGTGTCGACATGAGAAGGGCCACCGTTACAAAAAATGTGGATGACGTGTTTGGCTTTTGCTGGAAAGTGCGGCTTCTTAGGTGACAATGGTGTCTTGGCCGACCCCTTGCGTTGTTGGCCACTGAGTATACCTGCGTCACCAAATAGGCCGGCTAATCCAAGCATCCCAAATCCAGTACCACTGCGCTGTAATAGCCGCCGCCGAGATATTCCGCTTGCGAGGGCAGGATTACTTTGATGGATGCTATGGTTCATATTAATCAATGGGGATTGGTTTGTTGTTGGGTGTCTTAATAACACTCCGTGATGGGGAAGGAATTATTCGCCCGCGGCACAATTTATGAGCGGTTCCCATTGATTGGATTCTGCTGCGCGAAATATCGCTTCGATGGTTTGCATGTTACCAACGGCATCTTCAATCGGCGTAGGGACGGCAGTGTCATCAAGGATTGCACGGGAAAACAGATCTCCCTGAATGGTATATTGATCACAAATATCGAACTCGATTTCTTCAATCACAGCATCTTGATTTTGAAACCACAGGCGACATGGTTTAGCGGGTGGTGCATTAAAAGGGATTTCAATTTCAACGCGGCCACGGTCACCAAAGATTTGCACTCGTTGGTAAGGTGCCATTTGTGTCGAGCAGGTAAATGTTGACGTGCCGTTGCCAAAATCCATGATCGTACTCGAAAGGATATCC
>JABHUV010000039.1 GCA_018658605.1 Planctomycetaceae bacterium
CCAGAGAATTGTTTCAAACCTGAGTGCTGCTCAAGGGGACAGGCCGAAGTTCCGATACTTTAGTTGTGGCTGTGGGTCCACAGAGCTTGCATGGATGCAATGCCCTGTTTCAGTCCAACGAATGGGTTTCTGTTTCGGCGAACAGGAGCCCATTCATTTTTTATGCCTCGCGAACAATCGCCAAGCAGCAAGTAACCACGCTTCGTTTGGAAAGAGATTATAGTGTGTTCGTCGCTTCGAGAAAAGTATCTTTTGGCATAACGAATTGGCATTTTAGAATTCGGCGCTACCGGGTGTTCGTGGGAAAGGAATGACGTCGCGAATGTTTTGCATTCCGGTTGCGAACTGCACGGCGCGTTCTAGTCCTAAGCCAAACCCGGCATGCGGTACAGTGCCATATTTTCTGAGATCGGTGTACCACCAGTATTCCGCGGGATCAAGGTCCTGTTGTCGCATACGGTCCTCTAATACATCCAATCGTTCCTCGCGTTGGCTACCACCAATGATTTCACCTACCTTAGGCACTAACACATCCATTGCTCGTACGGTTTTACCGTCGTCATTGACTCGCATATAAAACGGTTTAATTGTGCAAGGATAGTCGTAAAGAATCACAGGTCCCGAAAAATGTTGTTCGGTCAGGTATCGTTCGTGTTCACTTTGCAGGTCACATCCCCACTCGACTTGATAGTCAAACTTCTGCTCGCTGGTGATCAGAATATCAACTGCTTCGGTATAGGAAAGACGAGTAAATTCAGATTTAACAATTCCTTGCAACGTTTCCAGTACTGTGTCATCGATATGTTGGTTGAAAAACGCCATATCTTCAGCACAATCTTCGAGCACGTCGCTGAATATTTTTTGAAGAAATGCTTCGGCCAAATCCATATTACCGTCGAGATCACAGAACGCCATTTCGGGTTCCACCATCCAGAATTCCGCTAAATGCCTAGACGTGTTTGAGTTTTCGGCGCGAAATGTAGGGCCGAACGTGTAAACGTTGCCGAGTGCAGTTGCATAGATTTCTGCTTCAAGTTGACCACTTACCGTCAGAAAGCTAGGCCGATCGAAAAAGTCTTGTGTATAGTCAATTCCGCCTTCGTCGTTGCGCGGAGCATTAGCGGGATCTAGGGTTGAGACGCGAAACATCTCCCCGGCTCCTTCACAATCACTCGCGGTGATAATTGGGGTATGCACATACAGAAAACCACGGTCTTGGTAAAAGTCATGAATCGACTTGCAGATGCGATTGCGAACTCGTGCGACTGCTCCAAACGTATTGGTTCGCGGTCGTAGGTGTGCCCACTCGCGTAGTTTCTCAAACGAATGTCGTTTTTTCTGCAGCGGGTATTCTTCAGGATCTGCCCAACCGTGAATTTCTATCTGAGAAGCCAAAATTTCGGTTGCTTGTTTACCACCGGATTCTTTGATTTCACCGGAGACACTAATACTGCAGCCTGCCGTTAATCGCGTTATCTCGGATTCATAATTATCTAAATCTGCATCTGCGATGATTTGCAGATTGGCCATACATGAACCATCGTTGATTTCGATGAAGCTAAACCCGCCTTTGCTATCGCGGCGCGTGCGGACCCAGCCTTGGATCATAGCTTGTGATCCGATCGCTTCTAGCTGTCGAGCGGCTAAGACTGTCATCTTTGACATGATGTTACCTTGGTAATCTATTGGTTATGGATTTAGCGATATCATTCTGAAGTCGATTCGTCATCGGCGGAAACTTTGGTTTCTGTAAAGGACTTGCTTTGGCGTAGAATTGCCGTTACGGCAATAGCGAATAGGAAAATGACGCCCACTCCAATCACAACTTTACCGGCAATTGGATGGCTTGCTTTGTCATAAATTGCCGTAACGGCTGCAGCGATTGCTCCCAAAACGGAGATGCCCATCAGTACGTTCCAGATAAGCAATCTTTTGCCTTGAGGTTTTTCTGCTCCTAGGATTTTTGTGCTATTCATCATTAACATGAACGTCGTATAGGCAATTGGCAACAACATCATACCGAACGCAGATACTAAAATAGCGAGCCACATTTTGGCATCGCCGTCCCACACAAGCCACCATGATGCACCAACGGCACCTGCTATTAAGCATCCAATGACGTGTTGGCGTCCACCTTGTTTTTTGCCAAGCAGTTCACAGAATGCGTAGCCATTGATTAACATCAAAATGATAATGGATGAAAATCCCATACCGAGGACACCGATGCCAAAGACTATATTCGCTCGTCGTTCACCGAGTAGGGGGGCGAGTGACTTGGAAAGTTGAAAAGCATTGCGTTTCACAAGCGACGCAGCAATTCGTTTTTCTGCGTTAGGTAATCCAGCAATCATCACTTCTTTTTCTTCAGCGGTAAGATCTTTGGTTCTTTCATCAAGTGCTTCGAGACGTGCGATGAGTGCTTCGCTGGCCTTGCCATATAGTGGGCTTTGTTTCATGACGGCAATATCACCGCTGCCTAATTGTTCATCCAAATCACCATGGAACATCGAGCCGGCAGCAATAACGACACAGCTGGTGACAAGAACATAAGGGATAGCCATTCCCGTAGAGAGGTCAAATTTTGCTAAGCCACGGAATGTTTTATCCCAACCACGTGATAGCATCGAGTAAGGAAGCAAGAAAGTCATATTAATACCAACCGCGGTCGCGGCGGCGCCAATCATTACATCACGTTGTGATTGTACAACTTTTTCACTCCAAAACTGCCCGACGTCTGGCGCGAGTTTGTCGACAAACCCTGCAATTCGCCCTGCGGGTTGAGTCCATTGACTGAGGTCGGGGATGAATCCACTTAGTATCGAACCCCAATCCAGATTTCCACTGGTGCTCAAAATAGTGACAACTCCAAAAAAGGAGAGGACTACGACGGCGACCATTATTTTTAGAGTCCAATCAAAAGCCTTGGCCGCGAATCCTCGCTGACTGCTCAGATAAACCATACCGCCGGCAATTACCAGCAATACCAGCGAGATACCGATTTTATAACCATACATTTTGTCGCCACCTGCCACTGCATCTTTATATTGATCGGAGTTGCCAAAACCGATCAGGTTTTTTTCAAGTGCTTCAAAGCAAAGTGCAAATTGAGGCATACACCAGATCATATTGGCAGTGATGGTTGCGAGCAGCCAACCCCAACCAAGTGCCGGATTGATATGTTCGTTGATTAACGGAAAGGGCCGCTTACCGGTCGACAACGTGACGTAACTGATGGCGCTAAGCATTACCACGCCCATGATGATTGCCATGAGCTGCAGCCACAGCATGTCGGTTCCGCCTAAGACGCCCAAGAACAGAGCACCCGAGAGTGAGCCGCCGCCAAGCGTAATAGCGCTTTGCAACCAACCGGGTCCAGACAACTTTGTATAAGCACCAATTGTGGCGCCGAGTCCTTTCTCATTCGCTTGCAGAATCATCTCGCGGTTACGTTGGATCTGTTGGTCGTGGTCAGACATTGTTGGTTTCCCTGTTGTATTCTAATAGAAGTGAATCAATATACACTTTCGTGATATGTTCAACACAAAATAATCGCATCTGCAAATTTATAAGCCGTTAGCTGCTAAGTAGCGTTCCGCATCGAGTGCCGCAGAACATCCTGTGCCAGCGGCAGTTACCGCTTGGCGATAGTAGTCATCCGCCACATCCCCAGCAGCAAATACTCCTGGGACACTGGTGTTAGTGCGATGGTTTTCAGTCCAAGTAACGTATCCTTTTTCATTAACGTCCAGCGCGCCGTCTAGGAATGGTGTGTTGGGCGTATGTCCAATGGCAACAAAAAAGCCAGTTGCAGCGACTTCGGTAACGGTGTCATCTACAGTGCTTTGTAATTTAGCGCCGGTAACCCCCGCTTCATCATTGCCGAGGACTTCGATACACTGCGAATTCCAAATGACTTCGATTTTAGGATTGTCCAGTGCTCGCTGTGCCATGATTTTGGATGCTCGTAATTCGTCACGGCGGTGGACCAACATGACTTTGGCGGCGAATTTCGAGAGATAATCAGCTTCTTCAACAGCTGAGTCCCCGCCGCCAATCACAATCACGGGCTGATCTCGAAAACGAGGTAACGCTCCATCACACACGGCGCACGCGCTGACACCTCGGTTTTTGAAATTATGCTCGGATTCCAGCCCCAGATAGTTTGCACTAGCGCCTGTGGCGATAATTACCGTATGCGCTTCGGTGACTTCACCACTGCGAGCGGTCAATTTGAACGGTCGCACATCGAAATCGACTTCGACAATGTCGTCGGTGATGACGCGCGTGCCGAAGTTTACTGCCTGTTGTTTCATGAGCTCCATCAACTCCGGCCCACTAACACCTTCTTTCATGTGAGGTGCCATATATTGACGGCGAGATTTTTCGATGGAGCTATCAAGAAAACCTTCGAGATCGCCGGCGGGAAAACCGGGGTAGTTCTCTACTTCTGTCGTCAAAGCGAGTTGACCGAGTGGTAGTGTGCCAGCTTGGCGATTTTCCTCGGTAATGGCTCCTTCGAAAACTAACGGTTTAAGGCTTGCTCGGGAAGCATAAATTGCGGCGGTCCAGCCAGACGGACCACTTCCAATGATGACTACATGTTCGACCACGGTAACTATTCTTTCTCTAACGATGCAGTGATACTGCAAAAGTTGATTATATTAAAGCCGTTATTATACGAGTTTTATGTGTGTTGGGTGAAGTACAGCAACGGGTACAGTTGCCTAGTTTCTGGTAATATTGGTACTGTTATTAATGTAAAAACTATCGTTGGTTAACCAGCGGTTGATTAATCGTGATATTCTGCTGGCGCGCAACGTATTTGACTGTCCAGTAATTTTATAGTTGAAAACTTCTAGGTATTTGTAATACGTCATGACTACGCTGCTGATTGCTTTTGGATCGTTTGTTGGTTTTATCATTGCTTACCACACTTACGGGCGTTGGATTTCCAATAAAATCTTTGGTCTATCGGCAAATGCGACGATGCCTAGCGAGGCATTACGTGATGATGTGGATTTTATTCCGACTAAGAAAGAGGTTATCTTTGGGCATCACTTTACAAGTATTGCTGGTACTGGGCCGATTGTGGGCCCGGCGATTGCTGTGTTTTGGGGTTGGTTGCCAGCACTGATCTGGGTGATCTTTGGTTCGATTTTTATTGGTGCGGTGCATGACTTTGGGGCACTAGTAGTGTCGTTGCGTAACGATGGACAAACGGTTGGTGAAATTGCGGGACGGTTGATTAGTCGCCGGACAAAGTTGTTGTTCCTGTTAATTCTTTTTTTTGCGTTGACGATCGTTTTGGCAATTTTCGGTCTAGTGATCGCGTCGATTTTCAAAATTTATCCTGAGTCGGTACTGTCGGTGTGGATTGAAATTCCTATTGCGGTTGCTATCGGTTTCTGGGTTTATCGCAAAGGTGGTGGTTTGCTATTGCCATCGTTGTTGGCACTTGGATTACTTTACATTTGCGTCTATGTCGGAGTTTACTATCTACCGATAACCCTGCCAGTCAGCAACCCAGTGGTCGTGTGGACACTGGCGCTGATGACCTATTGCTTTATAGCATCTGTGTTGCCAGTTTGGACGCTTTTACAACCACGTGACTTTATTAATAGTCATCAACTTATTGTGGCGTTAGGGTTGTTGGTGTTGGGATTAGCAGTGGCGGGTTTTACGGGTGCCACGGATTTGCAAGCGAGTGCTCCGGCGATCGCAGAAATCGCTCCGGCGGGTGCTCCGCCGATCATGCCATTTTTGTTTATTACTATTGCCTGCGGGGCAGTTAGCGGTTTTCATTGCGTAGTTAGCAGTGGTACTAGCAGTAAACAAATTAGCTGTGAAACCGATGCTCAGTATGTAGGTTATGGAGCCATGCTGCTGGAAGGTGCTCTGGCGGTCATCGTCATTCTTGCTTGTTGTGCGGGGTTAGGCATGGGCGTCGTTAGTGAAGGTGGCGAAGCCTTAAAACATCTTGACGCTTGGCATACTAAATATGATCCAGCGACTGGGTGGGCTGCGTTTGGGCTATCCCAAAAAGTGGGTGCGTTTGTTGAAGGTGGTGCAAACTTTATCAATGCCTTAGGTATGCGAATTGAATTGGCCACAGGGATTATCGCGGTGCTCGTTGCCAGTTTTGCCGCCACGACCCTTGATACCGCCACTCGACTGCAACGCTATGTAGTGCAAGAACTGGGACAAACGCTCAACATAAAGCCCTTGACCAACAAATACACGGCGACACTGATTGCTGTATCACTTGGTGCTGCGATGGCGATGATCCCTGCTCCTGGAAAAGTGATGGGTACTGGTGGGCTAATCCTGTGGCCATTGTTTGGTGCGACCAATCAACTGTTAGCAGGTCTGGCCTTAATGGTTATCTTCTTTTACCTTTGGCGGCGTAAAGTTAATGTGTGGTTTGTGGCGATTCCGATGGTGATGATGCTGATCATGCCAGCTTGGGCACTACTATGGCAATTGTTCAATCAAGATTCAGGTTGGGCACAACCGTTGCTAGAAATGTTGCGCGGTGAGACCAAGTGGGTTTGGGATAACAAACACTTGTTGATGACAATTGGAGTAGCAACGTTGTTGTTGCAGATTTGGATTGTCATTGAAGGCGTGTTATTAATTCCAAAATCTCGAGGTGTGCTCGAAGAGATTCTTGATCGCAAATGATGCGCTAGTCACCGAGGGGACACAGGTTTCTATTTTAGCCGGTCAACCAAAGGCAACGGTTATGAGTCGCTGGCGATTTCGACTGCTTTATGGCTGTCGACACAGCCGAGGTGGACGGCGATTGCGTCATGACTGTCGAAAATCATATCGAGCGGAGTGTTACTGGCGTGTCCGGTCGAGACCATTTCGCCAACTTGAATTGTTTCTAGATCGACATCTTCTAAAGTAAGCATCACTGTGCCGCGGACTTGGTCGGCTGCTAGAACTTCAAGTTCATCGTAATGAAACTGCGTCAGGCGTTTTTCCCAAGCTTTTACGAATGAGGCTGGCAAGGCGAGATTCATGACTGCTTGACGTTGGTCGATGGAAATTTCCCACCGACATTGGACAATGTCGGTGTCGAGGATGTCTTGGAATTCACTTTCAATTTCGTTTAATTCGTGCAACCATTGATTTAACGAAAGTTCGACTGGACAGACCGGTCGCCAAGTATCAGCGAGGACGGTGATAATTTGATCAATGACTGTCTGCAACAATTCCGCTTCAACAGAGGTTACGGGGCGATCTAGTGGTTTCCAATCGACACTTTTTGCACCGAACATCAAATCCAGCAGGGCGGATATGCTGGATGTATCAAGTTGGATCCACCAACTTTGATGATCTTTGCGGTTTTTAAAATGCATCAGGTTTATCGGCGGCGCTAGCGAATAAGTAAACTGCCGAAATGATCGTTGTGTTTGTTGGTCGAGCGTGATTTCAATGGGGTGGTCAAATTTGGCAGTCAATAGTTCGGAACAAGAGTTGGCTGCCTCAGCAAACAATCGCTGCAAACCAGCAAGAGCTTCGTGCCCGATTTTCGTTGTGGCGTTGTTAATTTGTTCAGGAGTGTTTAAATCTTGCATAAGATATCCGTCCTTGGATGAAGTTGCGCGATTAAATGCATGCCAGTTTTACCCTCGAACATGCCCAGTGCCGGTAGCAATGTACTTATAAGTGGTCAATTCCTGCAACCCACATGGCCCGCGAGCATGAAATTTGTCGGTACTGATGCCAATTTCTGCACCTAAACCGAATTCGCCGCCATCGTTAAAACGTGTGCTTGCGTTGATCATGACAGCCGAACTATCAATCGCTCTAGAAAATAGACTGGCCGCTACTTCGTCATCCGTCACGATTGCTTCAGTATGCCCAGAACTATACAGATTTATGTGTTTTATTGCACTGTCAACATTTGCGACGACTTTGACCGAAATTTCTGGCCCTAAAAACTCGCGTCCGTAATCTTCGTCTGTCGCAATGATTGCGTCTGGTACTATTTCACAAGTGAGTGAGTCGCCATGAATGGTAATGCCGTGTTGGAGCAATGCTTGAGCGATTACTGGAAGAGTTTCCGCGGCAACTTGCTCGTGAATAACCAAGGATTCACAGGCATTACACACACCCATTCGCTGGCATTTTGAATTGACAATGATATCGACAGCCATTTGAAGATTGGCGTGCTGGTCGACATAGACGTGGCAGTTTCCGTCGAAGTGTTTCATCACAGGCATTTTCGCTTCGGCGACAACGCGGTGGATCAATCCCGCGCCACCTCGAGGAATCGCGACATCGATGGAGTCACTTTGTTGCAGTAAAAACCCGACGGCATCACGGTCCGTGGTGGACACTAACTGTAACGAATGTTTGGGGATACCGACGTCGCCAGCGACTTTGATTAACACATCAACAATGGCTTTGCTGGAATGAGCGGCTTCTTTGCCACCGCGAAGAATAACGGCATTGCCACTTTTAAGACAAATAGCAGCTGCATCCGCCGTGACGTTGGGTCGAGATTCATAAATGAAAAAAACAACACCTAAGGGAACGCGGACTTTGGTGACTTCGAGTCCGTTAGGTCGCACTGATGACGAGATTGTTTCTCCCACAGGGTCGGGTAACAACGCGATGGCTTCGAGGGCAGTTGCAATGGACTCCACACGCTCGTCATTTAACGATAACCGATCGACCTGGGCGTCACTTAGGTTAAAACTGGGAGCGGCTTCTATATCCAGAGCGTTAGCGGCTAAGATCGCAGCTACGTTTTCGCGAATCGCTAGTGCACTTTGGTCTAGCCATAGGTTACGCAAGTCTGTTGAACATAACTGCAGTGCCGCTGAAGCTTGCTTGGCGTTTTGAGCAATGGTGGTGCAATAGTCACTTAATGTATTGTGATCCTCAGACATCACGTTTTCGCTTTCGGTGTAAGTTTGGTTGTTGGGATACTTCTAGAATTTTCATGCAATTCTAGATTGCCGTCAACTCGACTAGGCAAGACTCCTTGGAGGAAGGGTGAGTTCTTATACTTAATGATAATTTTGGCCACGAAAGACACAAATGTGAACAAGTGAGCAAGGGGATTAAGCAGTCGAATTGAAGAACATCGTTAAAGCTCGCTGTACTTCGGCTACGTCGTGGACTCGGAGAATTTGCACACCTTGTAACGCTAATGCGATTGAGGTGCCGATCGTCCCTGACGTTCGCTCACATTCGCGGTCATCCAACACGTGAGCGATAAATCCTTTGCGAGAATGGCCGACGAGTAGCGGAGCGCCGATCGCATGAAACTGATGACATGATTTTAACAATTGTAGATTGTGATGATGTGATTTACCAAAACCGATGCCAGGGTCGAGGCAAATTCGGGAGTGCTCGATACCGTGCTGGATAAGTTGATCTAAGCGGCCTTGTAAGTACTCGTGGATTTCAGTGATGACATCAGCGTATTGCGGATCGTCTTGCATAGTTTGTGGAGTACCTTGCATATGCATTGCACACACGCCAACGCTTGTACTCGCTGCCACGCTAGGCATTTCTGAGTCGTTTGTGAGTCCTGTCACGTCATTGATAATTTCAGCTCCGGCATCAATGGCTGCGCGAGCTACTGTGGCACTCGAAGTATCGATTGAAATGGGAACCGTCGTTTGTTTGGCGAGTTGTTCAACGACGGGTATGACGCGGTTAAGTTCGTCTTGCGTTGAAACTTTTGTGGCATAGGGACGCGTGCTTTCACCTCCAATGTCCAAAATGGCTGCGCCGTCGTTCGCTAACTGCAATGCATGGTCGACAGCTGCGGCGGCATTGTCAAACTGCCCGCCATCGGAAAAACTATCGGGCGTCACGTTGACGATTCCCATCAAGGTAGGTTGGCTTGAAAATTCAATGCGCTGCGTACGTAACTGCCAAAGTAAAGCTCGCGGTGATGTGTCGTTCATGATTAATCTGATTGTAACTAGTATTGCGCTCTCAGTCGTCAACGTGATCTGATTACGACACTATATATCTTCCCGTAGAGGCAAATCCAAAGCCCCAGCAACGGCGGCATTGGTGACTGATCCTTGATGTACATTGACCGCTTCGCGGATCGGTGCAAATTGAGCCACTGCAGGTACAATCCCATGGTTTGCAATTTTGATTGCCCAAGGTAACGTGACATTACACAAGGCAAATGTGCTAGTCCGTCCAACGGCACCGGGCATGTTTGTCACGCAATAATGGACAACATCTTCTTCCAAGAATGTGGGTTCACTGTGCGTGGTGGGGCGAGAAGTCTCGACGCATCCGCCTTGGTCAACAGCGACGTCGATAATCACACTGCCCGCTTTCATTATTTTTAAATCTTCGGCACTAACAAGTCGTGGCGCTTTGGCGCCTGGAATCAAGACTGCCCCGATGACCAAATCAGCTAGTGGCAATTGTTGTCTAACGACATGACGATCGCTGAACAACACATTAACGTTGGCTGGCATCACATCATCGAGATATCGCAAACGATTCATGTTGATATCAAGGATCGTAACATCCGCTTGAAATCCGGCTGCAATTCGAGCAGCATTGGCACCAACAATGCCGCCACCGAGAATCAAAATATGAGCGGGGGGTACACCCGGCACGCCGCCTAACAAGATGCCTCTTCCCATTTGTGGTTTTTCTAAATATTTGGCACCTTCTTGCACGGACATTCGCCCAGCGACTTCGCTCATCGGTGTCAGCAACGGTAAGCGGCCGTTCGCATCTCTTAACGTTTCATAAGCGACACATGTTGCCCCCGACTGCATCATTGCTTGAGTGAGATCTAGACTTGCTGCAAAGTGAAAATAAGTGAAAATGATTTGGCCTGCTCGAATCTTCTCCCACTCCGCCGGTTGAGGTTCTTTGACCTTGATGATCATTTCAGCACGTTCGAACAAATCGTCGACTGTGACCATCTCGGCACCATGCTGCAGGTACTCGTGGTCAGAGATTCCAGAGCCGAGTCCTGCATTGGGTTCGACGAGAACAGTATGTCCACAGCGGATAAGCTCTTCGACACCAACCGGCAGTAATGCCACTCTATATTCATCGTGAAGCGTTTCACATGGTACACCAATAATCATAGTTAAGGTCTCGTGTTTAAGCGTGGGAACGAAAGAAAAATGGGCGAGGGTTTTTGTAATGCGACTATTGTTTAGGTAACTCTGAAATTCTGCAACCGTTTCATCGTGAAAGTTATGGATTTTATATAGAGTCAAACACGGGCTGTTAATGCCAATACCAATCGTGATTTGTTATAATTCGTTTTTAATTAACCCCATGACAATAAATACTATGCCGAAATCGTTACTCAGTTTTCTGTTAATTGTTTTTTTAGGTCATCCGCTAGCTACTTCTGCGGATGAATCTACTGATGTTTTTGCCCGCGATAATCTTGTTGCTTGGTGTATTGTTCCGTTTGACGGTAAGCATCGCGGACCGGCCGAGCGAGCGGCAATGTGCGCCAAATTGGGTATCAAGCGGGTTGCTTATGATTGGCGTGCGGAACATGTCGCTACATTTGAACAGGAAATCCTCGAATACAAAAAGCACGGACTAGAATATTTTGCCTTTTGGGCCGTTCATGAAGAAGCATTTAAACTCTTTGAAAAACACAAACTCTCGCCTCAAATTTGGTTTATGGTGCCACAACCGCCTGACGGTACTCAGGCTGAGCGTGTCAAAACAGCAGCGAAAAACCTGTTGCCTTTATTAGCTCGCGCCAAGGCAATGGGCAGTAAAGTTGGCCTATATAACCATGGTGGTTGGTCTGGTGAACCCGAGAATATGGTAGCGGTTTGTAATCATCTGCAGCAACACCATAAAATCACAAACGTTGGTATCGTCTATAACCAGCACCATAGTCACCATCGCATCGATGATTTTGGAGCGGTGCTCAAGATGTTACAGCCCCACTTGCTGTGCCTTAACCTTAATGGCATGTCGCGAGGCGGCGCAGCGAATGGTCGCAAAATCTTGCCATTGGGTGTGGACGCACTTGATGTAACACTGCTGAGACTAATCCGCAATTCTTCGTATGATGGCCCGATCGGAATTATTGGCCACACACAAGACGACGTTGAACAACGACTCTTAGACAATCTTGAAGGGCTCGATTGGATTCGCCCTCAACTCGATGGAAAACCGGCTACCAAACGTCCGCCTTTACGAACGCCGATCCCACCGCTGAAAGAAATCCAAGATGTCAAATCGGTTGGTGTGAATGTGGAGCTGCCGCCGGATACTCAACGACTCGGTGCTGTGGGTGACTATTCCGTGCAGATTGTAAATCAATTGTTAGTGAAAGCTAAGTTGCAAGGTGATGCGGCTCGAGGAATGATGTTGTTTGCCGATAGTAAAACAGCATGTTTGAATTGCCACAAGTTAGGTGAGATCGGTGGCACGGTCGGTCCGTCGTTTAGCAAACTTGGGCAAGAACGCAAACCTGCTGAAATAGTTGAATCGATGTTGTGGCCCAAACGTGTGGTTAAACCAGAGTATGAAGCACATGAAATTTTGACAGTTGATGGTAAGGTCCTTAGCGGTTATGTGAAACCACGCGGTGATGATGCGATTGAATTATATGACCCCAGTCGAGACGTTGACCAGCAGTTGATTATTCTGCTACGTGACATCGAGGCGACGCGAAAAACGGGCACGCTGATGCCTGAGAATTTATTGGCGACGTCCACCTATCAACAACTCTTTGATCTGATTCGTTTTGTGACGGAACTGGGAACGCCTGGAGGAATCCCGCTAGCAGAAATAGAACCTGTCCTCAAACATTCATTAGCACACACGCACGGTCCGGCTTTGTTTGAAATTACACAGGAACCGCTTGATAAGGCAGCGAATCCGTATTGGCAAGCGGAAGTTAATCGCGACCGGATTTATGATTTTTATGCGAAGGAAGCGGAATCCTTTCGGGGTAAGTTTCTCGCCGGTGAACAGGTGCCGCCGGTCCTGATGGCGTATCCCGGTCTTGATGGGGGTGATCAGGGACACTGGGGCAATCAAAACGAAGAGACTTGGGCAAGTAATCGTTGGAATCATGTCGTTCTTGGTCGCGTCCAGTCTGGAGTGTTTCGTGACGGTGCGCAGACAATCATACGTAGCGTCTGCGTGCAACTTGGTAAGGATCGTGAGTTGTCGTGTGTGTTTGACCCCGAGACGTTAACATATCGCCAAGTCTGGCAGGGTAAGTTTTTGAAGTTCTCGGATGTGCGCCACGGGTTTCTCGGGGGTGTCATGATGGCGGGCGAAGCGGTTGCTTTTGCCGCTCATGGCAAAACGGCTATAGCTACAGATGAAATTAAAACAAAGAAGTATCGAGGGTTCTATCGCAATGG
>JABHUV010000108.1 GCA_018658605.1 Planctomycetaceae bacterium
CAGAGTCGCGACGGTAAAGCAGGTGGTGGATTTTGTACTGCTTTTAGCACAGTCGGCATGCCATATATCTACGCCAACTTTAAAGGGACTCGAGCTGATGTCCAAGTTTTCACTCACGAAATGGGACACGCTTTTCAGTGCTACATGAGTCGCCAGCAACCGTGGTTTGATTACCTCTGGCCAACCTATGAATCATGTGAGATTCACTCCATGTCTCTCGAGATGCTATGTTACCCACAAATGAACATGTTCTTTGGCGACGGTGCCGACGATTTCCGCCACATTGACCTCGCGAGCACACTGACGTTTCTACCCTACGGTGTTACCGTCGACGAATTCCAGCACTTAGTTTATGCCAAACCACAAGCCAGTCGTAAAGAACGTCACGAAATGTGGAAACAACTTGAATCCACCTATGAGCCCTATTTGGACTATGGTGATTTGCCACACGTGAGCAGCGGTGGACGGTGGCAAGAAAAACAACACATTTTCCGCTCACCATTCTATTACATCGATTACACTTTGGCGCAAACCTGCGCGTTACAATTTTGGATCAAAGCCGAAGAGAATCGAGAACAAGCGATGCAAGATTACGTGGCATTGTGCAAACGTGGCGGCGAAGCACCATTTCAAGAATTGGTGGCCAGTGCCCAACTTATCAGCCCATTCCAAGAAGGTTGTTTACGAGATGTTGTGACCCACAGTCGTCAGGTACTAGGCCTATAATATTAGGTGTGCGAAGGCAATGCTCAGATTATAGATACCCAGGGGTTAACTATGAAGTTTCGACTCTCGCCCATTACCATAGCAATGGTGGTTGTACTGTTGACCATTTCAACGGCCATGGCCTGCCTTTGGGATACAGATACTCTGGTTCAAGAACGTGCGAAATTCCCCTCGACACTGGAATTGATCGCTGGCAAATTCCCGCGTCATAGTCCTGCGTTCTACCAGTGGCGAATCGCTGACCGCCAAGCCAAGCTTGATAGCGGCGATGACCAAGCCAGTTATTATGACGACATTGCCGTTGCTTACGACAAGCTAAGGCAAGACGACCAAGCGATTGAGTGGATGCATAAGAAAGCGACAAAATTCAATGACAGTGCTGACGTTCGCTATAAGACTGCCGCCAACCTAGGAACATTCTACTTACACTCACGGCAACTCGACAAAGGTATCGAACAGCTAGAACTTGCCCTCAAGCTAAATCCCAACGCTCACTTTGGCCGAGAACGGTATCAGTTATATCTGGCAAAGTATATTAAATTACGCTTAACAAATGGTCACCTCCAAGATGGAAAACTCTTACTCCCTTTACGATATGACCGTGAGCATGATTCCCAAAGATCTGACCTTGAAACCGATTCATCACAAAGTAAAGATCAAGTGCATCCTCACAAACAAGTTCGCCATTTTGGATCTGCTGTCGCCTATTTTGACGACGGTACGTACCGACAAATCGATGAAAAACAAACAGCCGATGCGGTCAAGGGTATTATGGGAATGATGCGATTCGGTCATTACGATTCACCCGTGCTGCTCGAATGTATGGGGGATTTATTGAGTGAAACAAGTAGTGTCAATCAAAATTCCGCGTACACAATTGCTGCTCGCGCGTACATGCGGGCGGCCGATTTACTGCCGCAAGAAGATGAGGCGTCGCGCAACAGATATCATAAACTGATAAAGCACGTGATGCACTATAAGGAAAACGTAGATCACCAAGACATCCGCCGCTATCTAGAACTAGAACTTGCAGAAGCCAAAAAATACTACGCACAAATCGTGGCGGATGAAGAACTGTGGATATCGCAAAATGCTGATGTCGACGCGCTCTTTCAGGCCAAGTATTTTGCTAGCAGCGATGCCCAATTTGCATTGCGTAACTACCCCGGCGACCAACCAGTCATAAACAGCGGCCACAAACTTGCAGAGGTAGTGATATTCATTGCTATTGCACTCTTGTTATTCGCATCCATATGTCTTTACTTTCTCCGACGATTCTTGAAAAAAATCGCATCTCGAACGACCAATGAAGTCTAATAAACTCCCACATCACGAATCTATCTGGACGTAAAAACTGTAATCGACCTATACTACGGTGCTCGCAGAAACAACAAATTCCTAGAACAACGTATTAACAATATCAGTCACTATTGGATGTTGTCATAAATATCCAAACTGCGGAGTTTCTCTATGAAACGGCATTACAACCCCCCAGCGCTGACCCTGTTTTTTACCTCTATCAGCATGGTCAGTATCATTCTGCCCAACATTGCTCTGGGGCAAACCACTCGTACTAATGATGAAACGCAATCAGTATTAGTCGACAAAACGACTCCGTCAACAAATACGACCAAGGCTGCTGACGAAACAAATGATAATACCGCAACAACTTCCTTCGTATTCCAAGGTAGTCGTTTTCAGGGTGTTATGCCGGGCGTCACAGCCAATTCACAAATCGTAGAGCTCTTAGGGGAGCCGCGCGCTAAAATTGAAACGGGCGGGCGAGTTGTCAATGTATATGCAATTGAACCGTATGACCGAGTTGGAATTGTACTGCGAGGGGATATCGCGGACTCGATTCACTTACACTACAAACAACCGGTAAACTTAAAGCAAGCAGCCTCTGAATTAGGACTTGACCCTACCACTGCGGTTACTCAAACCACATCAGCGCCCCACGAGTTCTTACTGACTTGGCCCGATGAAGGAATATCGCTGCACTTCCAACGTAGCGAGGGTATTGACTTAGTTTCTCGTGTGGCCTTCACTACAGCACAGCCTGATGCGTTCTTATTGCGAGGTCTCAATCGGCAGTGGCGCAATTACAACGGAGCATTGCATGATGCCCGAGCGGTACAAAGTCTAGATCCCCGTCGTGAAGAAGCTTATCGACTGGAGGCACAAGTCGCCTTGCGAATGGGACAGACAGTCGTTGCAAAAAAAGCGATCGCGGAAGCACTCGCGGTAACCTCTGTCACCATCGATCTATTGTTACTACAAGTTCAAGTCGCTACAACTGCCAAGGAACTAGACGGATTAATACTGCAAATTCGAGCAATCCGTAATGATGTTCAACTACCTTCACTCACGCGTGCTAAAGCAGCTTTTGCGATGGGCGAAATCAATACCAAACTATCATCACCTAATTACAAACAAGCGTTTGGTTTTCACAGCGAAGCAAACCAACGAGCAAGAGAACTTTTGAAAAGCTCCGAATTAGCAGAACAATTCGGTGGCTTGGAGTTAATGGTCAACGCCCATCTGGCAATCGCTCATGATATTGCCTACGGCGAGTACACCACCGAAGAAAAGAATAGAGCGGTCCCAAAATGGATTGAGCTTAGTTGGAAATTCACTGCACACCTCTTAGCAAACAATTACCACGATCAAGCATTAGGCCTCGATGTCTGCCGTTCTTCTTTGGAATTGTTGAGAAAACTGGACAAAAGCGTCCCACTGGAAGTGTGGGAAGACCGTATCACCCAACAGGCCGCTAATGTTTTGAAACTCAAAGATACCTCCACCGAGTTTATTAACCATATGAGATGGCAACAAGCAATGGCACTTTATCACGCCACAATCATTGCCCGCCAAGGTAAAGATGGGGACCGTGTTCAGCAACTCGGCCTAACTGCCTATCAGTTATTTAGAGGACCGTTAGCCGCGAACACAAAAACCGACTACTGGAATTCGACTCCCACCAAAGCAGCCATCATCGGACTTTGCTATACGCTGGGTTCCGTTGAAGCAATCGACAATCTAGATCACGTCAAGGCGATTCAATGGTACGACCAGGCTCTGCAATATCTCGACACCCCTAATATTCAACAGTTTGCAACAAAACATTCGACCAAACAATTAGCCGGTTTGGGTTGGCATGGTGAGCGGCTCGTAAGTATGGGGCTGTCCTATTGGTCAACGGGAAATAAAACCCAAGGGCTGCGTTTGACGCAACAGGGAATCGCTTGGATTGAAACAGCCGTCCGTGACCATGACTTTCCCAATCATCACCTGAAAATTCCATACAGTAATCTAGCGGTAATGACCAAGTCATTAGAGCAGCGCCAAGACATCCAAAACATCGCCAACGGCAACGAGAATTCCAAACAACGCTAACGTTAATTCACGACCGCGCTGGTACGATAGCCACTATGAGACTCTTTAGCTTTCTATTGATGGTGTTCGTTTTTACGACACTCACGGAACTTTACTTATTAATAGAAGTCAGCAATGAAATTGGCTGGCTCAACACCATTGCCTGGACAATTCTAACAGGTGTGGCGGGTAGTTGGTTAGCTCGACACGAAGGCTATCGAACACTGGCCACCATCCGCGGTGAAATGTCCCAAATGCGAATGCCAACGGACGCTCTATTGGATGCTGGTTTAATCCTATTTTCCGGCGGACTATTAATCACTCCTGGGTTCTTAACCGATGCCGTCGGGTTTAGTTTACTCATACCGTTCACTCGGGCTGGATATCGCAGACTGTTAGCTAAGTGGGTCAAGTCTAAATTCCATTTCGGGAACTTTCAAACACAATCCGGATTTCCAAACAGCCATTCTTCGCAACGGCAGTGGGACAACGTGGTCGATGGTGAAGTTCTACCGGCCGATGCCACGAACGATGAATATGATATTATCGATGTCGAAATCGACGATGAATGATCAGACTAAACAGTCGCTAATGAATACGGATGGGAATTGAAAATCCTGAACTCACAAACAACGTTCACTCAAGTGACTCCCGTAGGCCGAGCAGCGATCGCCACCATCATCGTGAGTGGGCCTAATGCCATCAACATCGTTGCTAATTTTTTTGAATCAGCCTCAAAAAAAATTCTTGCGGAGGTACCCGTTAACAAAATTTTGTTTGGCAAGTGGCAGGCTCCTCTCACAGTTGCCGAAGATTTGGTCGTCTGCCTACGTGAAATCGACGTAGTTGAAATACACTGTCACGGCGGCACTGCAGCATCTGACTCTATCTCCGCATGTCTTCAATCTCGCGGTTGCGTTGAAACATCTTGGCATCAACAATCGTTCAATCACTGCGATGATTCAGCGTATTGTCAGGACGTTTGGAAACTAGTTCCGTTAACAACTACTGTGGCTACGGCTCAAATCGCTCTACGGCATGCCACAGGAGAAATTGATCGACTGCTGGATGATGTACGGCAAGAGATAAGCAGCGGCGAATTAGCTTCAGCGGCTGAACTGTTGCAGCCCTATATTAGTACCTATGAACTGGGCAGACATATTATCGATCCGTTTATTGTCGTTATTGCTGGCAGGCCCAATGCGGGTAAAAGTAGCCTGCTCAATACAATGATTGGTGTTGATCGCTCAATCGTCAATCAACAGGCAGGCACCACGCGAGATGTACTGCAGTACAAAACCATGCTCAACGGCTGGGCCGTCTCGTTTTGGGACACCGCCGGAATACGCACAGACGCTCAGGCACTAGAGCAACTGGGTATCACTAAAGCCGAGCAAGCTGTAGCCACAGCCGACCTCGTGATTTGGGTACACGATGTGACTGAAAATTGGCAATCGCAAGTCGCGCCGATCGAACGAGAACTAGCCGGCATTAATTATTTAGTTGTGATCAATAAAACGGATATCCAACAAGCCGGAGATGATTTACCCTTGCACGTTGCTGTATCCGCTAAGACTGGTGAGGGGATAGATGAGTTATCGGAGAAAATCGTTGAGCGATTGATTGGCGATTGCGAGGATCATCAATCTCGACCGATGCTATTGACCAAGTCGATGGACGATTCATTTAAGCATTGGTTTGACCAACTCAAGGCAAATAAAATCCCCAACGATTTATCACCGCTAGACCCAACAGATCATTCGTGAACCAAAACATTCTGCGCAACGTGAATAATCCCACGTAAACAGAGATGGTCCATTGTAGAAACATCGAACGGCAAGTTTGACACCAGGTCAGAATCAGCACCATCGACAATTAAATGTGCTCCCGACCCTAGAATTTTTTGCTGCCGCTTAACCACCGCTTCGATTGCTCCAATAAGTCCCCACACCAAGCCACCCTTAATGGCATCCTGCGTACAGGTCCCAATGACCTGTGGAAGTCCTTGAAGATCAGAAATATTAACCTCAACTGCAGGTAATCGATCGGTGTGATTCGCTAATGCATGCGAACTTAGGTAAATGCCCGGCATAATAACTCCACCTAAAAATGCACCCTCAGCCGTTACTGCGTCAACGGTTACAGCAGTGCCAATGTCCACCACGACCACGGGAAGTGGATTCGCGAGAGCGACCATTGCACCAAGAGCTGATAAGAGTCGGTCAACGCCAACCTGTTCCACGTCCACTGCTGATAAATCCAGGGGTATGTGTTGGTGATTTAATATCGTTCGTTTTTTTGGTATTGTCTGGTCATCTAGCCATTGCACAACACAATCTAAACTGGATTGATTGACGCTTGCTAAGAACCACTGAGTTTCAACTGGACAGGAGCCTAAGAAATCCAACCACTGCGTATTACCAATATCTTCAAGTTCGAATTTGGCAACCGGAGTATCCTGGAGATCTAGTGGAGTTTGTACGTCCGTAAGCACAGCAGCTTTGATAAAGCTGTTTCCAATATCAACGGCAACGACACTATGACCCATCTTGACCAGCCTAGCCTTCCTGAGATGCTTGAGATTCCTTGATCGTATCAGCGATACGGTTCGTCAACTCATTGAGTCCTTGGCCGGTAACTGCTGAAATCAGCATCACTTTCTGATCGATCTCAGATTGCAACTGTTGTTGTAACTCCTCAGAGCCTGGTAGTTCTGCTTTCGTAACAACAACGATCATCGGACGTTGACCAAGTTGTTCGTTATATTCGACAAGCTCTTGTTGAATCGCATAAAAATTTTCTAGTGGATCTGTGCCATCCATCGGAGCAGGCTCGACAAGATGTACCAAAATACCTGCTCGTTCAATATGTTTGAGAAATTCATGTCCCAGTCCAATGCCTTGTGCGGCACCTTCAATCAAACCGGGGATATCCGCCACTACGAATGACCGTTCCCAATCAAGGATGACTTGTCCGAGATTTGGTTTCTTCGTCGTAAAAGGATAGTCGGCGATCTCAGGTTGAGCTTTGGTAATCCGACTAAGCAGCGTGCTCTTACCAGCGTTAGGTTTTCCGACGAGTCCAACGTCAGCGATGACTTTCAGTTCCAAGGTAACCCTTCGCGTTTCGCCATCGCGGCCGGGAGTCGATTTGCGGGGAACCTGATGGATTGATGATTTAAAACGCGTGTTACCTTTGCCTCCATAGCCACCTTTAGCAATGACACAGCGATCACCTTCGTTCACGAGATCCTTGATAACGTAATCATCATTAGCGTCAAGGATGATTGTCCCAGGAGGCACTAGAATTATGAGTCCTTCCCCATCACGGCCTCGTTTATTTTTACTACTACCGTGCTTTCCACGTCCCGCTTTCCATAATTTACGGTGGGCAAAAGCCGTTAAGCTGTTGACGCCTTCCTGGGCAACAATTTCGATGTCGCCGCCATGTCCACCATCGCCACCGTCAGGGCCACCACGTGGTACATATTTTTCTCGCCGAAAGCTAACGCACCCATCGCCACCTGCTCCAGCGATCAATTCAATTGTGACTTGGTCAACAAACACTGTTTTCTTGATCTCCCAACGGATTCCCTGACTAGTAACAACCCGCGATAAAAAAAGGGATATCCCCTATTTGTGGAGGACATCCCATGTTTTATAAAGTCTGTGCCAACGTTGCAGTAACTTAATTGTCAGCTGCAACGACATTAATACGACGACCCTTGCGGTCGAACATAACAACGCCTTCGGTCAATGCAAACAAAGTAAAGTCTTTGCCTTGTCCTACATTGCGACCTGGGTGAAACTTGTTGCCCACCTGTCGGACGAGGATATTCCCAGCGATGACTCGCTCTCCACCAAACTTTTTCACTCCCCGTCGCTGTGCGTTGGAATCGCGACCATTACGACTGGAGCCTTGTCCCTTTTTATGAGCCATTATTGCTGCCCTAAAACTAATGCTGTGTTTGTTGATTGTGTCTAATGAAACTGCGAACTTCATTTTTATACCGAGACGCGATTATCGGCAAGAGGCATAATCGACAGAAGTTTCTATGGGCAACCAAATTGACCGTTTAAGAATTATGGAAGATTGCCAAATTTCAACATTTGTGTAAATTCGTAGGTAAATTCCTTCTAAATCACACAAGCTGACAATCTCTCCAAATCACGCTAAGCACGCAATATTTTATCTGCCGCTACGGAACACTGGTGGTGCGGGCGATGAATATAACCATTGGTTACGTGAAAAATCTGCCATTCCATAGAGTCGCATAATTTGGACTTGCCGATGGGTATAGATTTTATAGATTTCACTGCCTACGGGTTGAGGGCGATTCAAGCGATTCAACGTTACCGGCAACAATACATATTCACCCTGTTGCGGTTCGCCGTCTAAGCCTAGTTTGTCAAAGTTCACTTTCCGCAATTCAGACAGTTGGATATCTCGGTTATTGGCGATCACTTCTAATGTCTCACCTTCTTCCGCTTGATACAAACGCACCGGTTGTAAATCATTGTAATGTTGATGGTTGGTGCGCGGAAAACGAACTACTTTGCCAACTGGTAACTTATCAGGGGACGCTAGAATATCTCTGTTGAGTTGGTAGATTTCCAACTTACGAGCTTCATCGCCAAGAAATCTTTTCGCGAGTGATATTAAAGTGTCACCTTCTTCAAGTGAATAGACAATCTCTGGTCGCGGCAACGCATTGGGTAGTCCGTAATATATTGTGTCCTTCACCAAATCAATCGTGTCACCAGGACGGTAGAAATTCAACTGTAGTGTTTTAACTTCGAGTTCGCGACCAGCAGCAATGGGATCACCTTTACTAATCTCTGAAGCGGTGTCATTGTAGTGATACGCATTGGTGAGCCCTTGGATATAAATCGAAAAGAAGTTGGTACGAGGATCGACATCTTCCCAAACAACAACTCCCCACACTCCTTTACCCGTTTCCGCGTCTTCTCGTTTGAGTTTGGTGTTCGCCATTTCGACCGAGTTTAAAATTGGAGCACCCACTTTTTCGACCGCCGCAATATCATCAGTAGCCGCGGGAATAATGCGATCCAAATATTCTTTCGCGTACGTATGACTTCGCAACGTAAAGTAAGGCATGAAATATCGGAACTCCGCGTCCTTTTTCGTGTTGCGAAATCGAACGTAGCGATCTCCATCGTTTAACGCTTCACGTTGTTCTTCAAAATGAACTTCTTCGCCAAGATACCGAACTCGATAGACCATATACCATAAAGTCTTGCGTTGCATCTTTCCACTCGCTTGAGGCAAATCAACTTCGATCATGCGAAATGGTTTGAAAGTAAATTCTAATCCCCAGATGCTGCGTCGTAGCGGGACACGTTTTGATCGTTCAAACAACGTCCGCGTCGAGGGGCTGAATTGTGGTTGCCATTTGAGATAGGATCGAGCGGTAGTAATTTCAATTAAATCGGCGCGCGGTGATACAGTTTCACCTTCCTCAATTTCCGGCAAAATTGTATTCAATACTCCTGGAGCAAGTACACGCGGTGGCTGCTGCGCAGTGATTGATGTCGAGACTAACATCAACAATATCGCTACCACCAACCCCGTAGAACCGCAGGCTTGTAGGCTATATCGAAGCGCACGACCAGGTTGGCGATTTGAGCGATTGATTACATTCGATTCATACTTGTCATTCATGGTCATCTTGCGACCCCTTCTTTTTCGTCATGATCAACATGTTTACTGCTACATGCACTGTAATAGTAAATCTGTCTGATTAATTCGAGAGTATAAAGTGTAGTTTTTCTAGTTCAATTTTTTTCGGGTTGTCTCAACGTTTACTTACTTCAGTAATTGCTGTTTGAATTGTCTTGTTTTCGGTGAACTGCATCAATTTGACCAACTGTCGATCCTGATCAGCAAACTGCTCGACCCGCTCGTTGGCGATCGTAAACACTATAGCCGACTGACTTCCTTGTGGATCGGTGATGTGATAATAAATCCATTGAAAGGGAATCTCGTTGGCTAGGCCAACCACCACAATGCGGTATAGTCGTCCACCTGATTCATGTGTTGATTTTGTAGCTGCCGCAACCCGATTAAATCGCTCACCAAGAGACGACTGAATTTGTTGC
Organism: Planctomycetaceae bacterium; assembly: GCA_018658605.1. Next base: position 10,221 of record JABHUV010000108.1, read on the forward strand.
TGGAAACGCGTTAGTGTCATTGTTTCCCCACTGGTGGGCGGAGGCAAATGCACGACACTACACTGCGCAATCAATTCACCTTGTTCGACACAACGCATCATAAACAACTCACGTTGGTCGATCATAACGTGCCAATTTCGATCAACCAATAAATTAATCGGCGTTCCGTTTGGGCTCACTAATATTCGTTCCGCTCCAACGGGCAATGAATGATTCCAGTGTTCAACAACGGCAGGGGTTACCACTGAAAGTTCAGTGACTGGTTCAAGTTGTAGATCTATTGTGGCCGTAACGTCTAAGCCCGGTTGAACATCTCCAATTTCACGTTTTTCCGACATCGATAATTTAGCCTGTAGGAATCGTTGACGTTGCAAATCGTATTCCGCAGTAATCTGCAAATCGATAGCTGTGCCAACTCCGTCAATAGCGCCTTCGACATTGCCTTGAAACCGCAGTTGAGCGAGGTCATCTTTAACGGAAAGCAATGTACCAATAACCTCGTGTTTTGAAATGGCATCAATAACTAGAATTGGTGCTAAAGTCGCAAACTTGATTTTCCAAGTCGAACCGACAGTTAGCGGATCTGTCGGCAGTAGTCGTCGTAGAGTTGTGGGGCTTAGTTGGACGTTAAGCATATCCAGCTCATCACGCGTCAACGATCCTTGTGGACAATACAGTAGATGGTCATCTAGTTGCAGCTGGTCAATGATTAATCGCCTATTTTTTCGTAGGCTGCCTGAAATTGTATTTTGAGCGATCTTTATTTGTGTTGCGACGTTGTGATAATAACGAATGCTGCGAATCAACTCGGTACTCTTTGGGTGACTCAACCACTGCTCGTATTGCAATTGACCACTGACAACTACAGGTTGCTGTACAATGCCAACGCGTGATGATCTGACTTTGATCACACCAGTAACTTGAACATTCACTTCGACATTATCGAGTTGCGGCTGAACTGTAGAAGCAAACGAAATATCTTGTGCAGCAATGCATGCACAATGCGCAAGGGACAACGCGATAACCATGATCAACATAGTCATTTTGTTATTGATTCGTTTGTGTTCAAACTGAACAAACATCTCTTCGTAACCTCTTGTATCGAAGTCCTTCGCCTTAAAATTGTATGCCTCTTATATATGCGACATGTACTATATAGATGAACTGCGTACTTTATATACACAGACACCTAGTCGTTAATTCGACAATTCAAGCCAGATTTGTTTAAACCAAAGTCCGCTTTTGACCTTTGTTGGCTGTAAAGAAACCCCTTTTTCCAGTCGCAGGGTGTTGTTTTATGAGAAAAAACTCCATTTAGGCTACGAAACACCGGAAAAACGTAAAACTATAGGCAACACGGACTTCAAACTATCAGAAAAACTATAATAAATTATCGCTAATATTGGCTTAAATAGAGCAAACAACGGGCGTTTAACGTGCGTATTACATAAAAAGCTTGACATCACCTGTATAATAGATGTTAGTCACTTCGTTAGAACGACTGGTAAGTGGTTTCCTATTGAGATCACAAATATTGCTAGCACCGTTTGTCTCAGGGGCGAGAGCGAATGTGACTTTAAAAGAAACCCCGAACTGGGTGAATTAGACATTGTCTAAATTGGATCGGTCTGGGCAACAAACCTTGGGAAGGGTTATGTTGCAGCTGGCTGTTGAAAACAACGCTTTGTTTAATAACACACGGAACACCAGTTGGGAGAACATTAGAGAAGGGACCATCCTATGAATTCATCTTACAAGAGCCGACTGTTGCGCAATTTGTGCGACCAACAACTGTCCACCGCCACGCGGGAACAACTGATCGGAGTTGCCGATCGGGCCGAAAAACTGATCAGTGAACTGCCCGTCAATGAAAAGTTGGGCTTCGGGCAAATCTGGCAAAGGCTCAGCGGCAATGCAGACAGATTTGACTCCACTAATTCAAACGAACAATTAAACGGACAGATTCTGCAACACGATTTGCGTTTGCTCGTCGAAGATTTGACCGACGCAGCTAATATTAATTCTGACGAAGTCATCGAACCGGTCTACACGGTTAAAACATTGGGAACGCATTTGCAAGTTTCTAGTAAAACAATTTCGCGTTGGCGCAACAATGGATTAGTCAGCCGTAAGATTATCATTGATGGTCGTAAGCGAGTCGCATTCCTAGCATCTACCGTTGATCGCTTCGTTGCTAAAAATCGACATCGCGTTGAACGCGGTGAACGGTTCAGTCAGTTATCCAAATCCGAAAAAATGGATATCCTCGACCAAGCTCGCAAGCTTGCCACTGCCGGAGCTTGTCCATCAGAAGTAGCCAAACGACTCGCTGATCATTTCAGCCGCAGCATCGAAACAATTCGATACACTTTGAAGCGACATGACAAAAAGAACCCAACCGCAGCTATCTTCCCTCGAGCTCGCGGAAAACTGTCTGAAGATTCCAAACGCAGTATTTTCCAACGATACCGACAGGGAACAAGTGTTTCCATGCTAGCGAGGCAATTCAATCGCACGTCATCTACCGTACATCGTATTATCAACGAAATGCGGGCAACTCAAATTTTCGAATTACCCTTAGACTTCATGCCTAATGCAGAATTCAGCTATCGCAATGCCGAAAAACGAATCATGGCACCGATTCCTGATCCAGAAACTGCGACCCGACGCACGAAAGCGCCTAAAGGGCTGCCTTCTTACTTGACAAGTCTATATGAAGTAACGCTGTTGACTCGCGAGCAGGAGCAACACTTATTTCGAAAATATAATTACACCAAGTTCCGTGCGGACAAATTAAGGCAACAACTCAATGTCGATAAGCCGACTTGCATAGAAATGGATGAAATTGAATCGTGGTACGATCAAGCAGTACAACTCAAACAAATGATCGTGCAATGCAATTTACGACTCGTTGTTTCTATCGCCAAACGGCACATGAAGGCAACCGATGATTTCTTCACGCTTGTCAGTGATGGTAATATGTCGCTGATTCGCGCTGCCGAAAAATTCAACTACGCCCTGGGTAATAAGTTTTCAACCTACGCCTCTTGGGCAATTATGAAAAACTTTGCCCGCACTATTCCCAATGAGTTCAAACATCGCGATCGCTTCCGCACCAGTTTGGACGAAATGTTTGCCTTTCAATCCGACGGAAAAACAAATCGTCGAAAATTAGAACGCGATGACTTGCTGCGCAAATCCGAAGTTACCGAGATGCTGAGTAGTCTTGACGAACGAGAACAGCAAATCATTATCCGTCGTTACGGCCTCGACCCACAACGTGAGCCTCAAACACTGCAGCAGGTTGGAGTCGAGATGGGGGTGACAAAAGAAAGAGTTCGCCAGATTCAAGCCAAAGCACTCAAAAAACTGCGGCTCAATGCTGATCAACGACATCTTGAATTGATCGAAGACGATTGATGCCGAGCTAATAAAAATCACTGTGGAATTGCCGGCCGGCGCGGTGGTTATTCGCGGTTTCCTTTTCTAGGAACTTATTTGTCGGCTTGACGCTGAAATACCGTCAATCGTGTATTGCGGATTGCCTGTTATTAGGTATATTTACACGACTCACGTATTTGTTCGTGAGTTCAGTGGTTTAGCCAGCGTAGCTCAATTGGCAGAGCAGCTGATTTGTAATCAGCAGGTCAAGGGTTCGAGTCCCTTCGCTGGCTCTTGTTATTTATTGATAACTACACAATATTAATACAACACTGGTGGGTTTTCCGAGCGGTCAAAGGAGTCAGACTGTAAATCTGATGGCATTGCCTTCGAAGGTTC
>JABHUV010000388.1 GCA_018658605.1 Planctomycetaceae bacterium
AAGAAGAAGCACCTGCTGAAGAAGAAGCACCTGCTGAAGAAGAAGCACCTGCTGAAGAAGAAGCACCTGCTGAAGAAGAAGCACCTGCTGAAGAAGAAGCACCTGCCGAAGAAGAAGCACCTGCCGAAGAAGAAGCACCTGCCGAAGAAGAAGCACCTGCCGAAGAAGAAGCACCTGCCGAAGAAGACTAGGGGGCAGTACCTTGTGCTCGTTCGTGGTGGTCAGTACCGACCCGTGTTAATTCGGAATCCTAGTTTGCACCACCGTGCCTTAGCGGACTCGAGCCGCTTTTGGTAGCAATTTGGGTTGTGGGATTTTCATACCCACAATACGTCCATGACACGCTTCTAGTTGCTTAAAGTTGCCTTGTAAGAATTCGAACAGTGCCGTCGGTGGATTTTGCCCTAACCACTGCTGGGCAAACTGTCGCATCTTCCGATCATATTCTTTTTCAGACGCTGAATGGATATAACAGCGTCCCTCAAATCTCCGTAGATCTCCATTAAAATCTGCATTAATGTGCCACAACTCATGAAACACTGTCGTTAGTTTTTCAAGAAACGGCTCGTTTTGAAACCGTGGCAAGTAGAATTTGAGGATATACAGCATTTCTCGACCTTGATAGTCAAACAGTCGCTGAGCCCCATATCGTTTTCCGTTTCGAATACCCTCGCGAGCACCGTTTTCAAATCGCATTGGTGTAAGTGTCGCATGCACACCATGGCGAACCCCTTTTCGAGTTTGTGAAAAAGCTACCGCAACAAAATCCATGTCAATGTGAGTCATGCGTTCGTGCCGTTGAGTGATATCGACACATAATCGACGCATGTACCCAGTAAAATCGAATCCCGCCGGCACAACTTCTCCCGTAAGTTGATTGCGCGATTTGGCTGGGTCTTTATGAGAGTAAGGCGTTGGTTGTTTAGATGTCATTTATGGCTGACACACTCATGTTGATTTTAACAAGCGTCGTAGTGACTGATATTGATTTTGAACATTGATAAAGAGTACTCTGTGGAACTCATTTTTGGATTTTATAAAATCCATCTTACAGAGATTCCTTGAGTTGTCTTTAACTTCAAACAAATAATACCAGTGATTTCACCCCGTTGCATCACCAATATCCTCGTTATCTTAGCCATCTCGATAGGTTCGGTCGGATGCCAGTCCATAGTAACACCAAAATGGTCGCTCGAAAATGAAGTCACTAAAACAACACTCTCCGCTCCGCAACTGGCCCGCGACGCCGTTATCCTCGAAGTTGCATTCATACGTGTTGCGGCGAAAAAAAATAGGAGCGATTCCACGTTTTGGTCCGATGTCGATGAAACACATTTGTCTATGGATGACCGTAAACGGCTCTCACAAAATGGAATCCGCTGCGGATTAATCGCGGGTTCACTGCCTAATTCTCTCAACGAACTCATCAACGGCGATGCCAACACCGTAGACTTAGAAGCACTAACTGGCAGTTTGAAATTAAATCTAGAAAACCGCAATCAACGTCTTCAATTTAGAGCGGGGCAAGCCGGTCAAATTGTGATGAGTAAATCGGTTAAAGATAACATTACTGTGATTACTTCGGATTCCCAATACTCAGCGGCCGAACGTTTCAGTCAGGCTCAATGCCAATTTCAAATCAAAACATACCCTCAAGGTGATGGCCGCGTCAGAATCGAATTGATTCCGCAAATCCACCACGGAGATCCGCGAGCGGAATTCACCGGGCAAGATGGGGCGTGGCTACTAAAAACACAACGTGCCATAAAACAATACGACACCGTTCCAATTGAAGCGATGATATCTCCCGGGGAATCTTTACTGCTCAGTGCTGATTCTCATAACAAAGGCTTAGGCCGGCAATTCTTTGTGATCAACGATGACGACGAAAAAACCAACCACTTGCTGTTAATGCGTTTAGTGCACACTCAATACGACGATCTTTTCGCTCCCAATGAAACCCCACTCGAATAACACACCTGATTGTTACGTTTCGAGGAACCCCACAATCTTGCGTTTCACCCGCTTGAGGATATTCGATTGTCCAATAATAATGATTATTAAACAAATGCGAAAAGAGATGATCAATCGTTAGTCATCCCACGCTGCAGTTACAAATCTTCTCACATAATAGTTCTCAAGGAGTAAACACATGGCTTTGGTTCCCCTACGTGTCATTTTGGATCACGCAGCTGAAAATGAATATGGCGTTGCTGCATTTAACGTAAACAACATGGAACAAATCCAAGCCATCATGGAAGCAGCACAAGAGACCGATTCTCCTGTCATCGTACAGGCATCACGGGGTGCTCGCGGATATTCGCAAGATGCATACTTGCGACACCTTATGCTAGCGGCTGTTGAACTCTATCCCCATATCCCTGTTGTCATGCACCAAGACCACGGCAACAACGTCGACACGTGTGTCAGTGCTATGGAGAACGGTTTCACGTCTGTCATGATGGATGGATCATTAGAAGCAGATGGAAAGACTCCAGCAGATTACGAATATAACGTGGATGTAACTAAGCAAGTCGTTGATCTAGCACACGCACAAGGTGTATCTGTCGAAGGTGAGTTAGGATGTTTAGGTTCACTAGAAACAGGCATGGGCGATCAGGAAGATGGACATGGTGCCGAGGGCGTTTTATCACGAGAACAACTACTAACCGATCCCGAAGAAGCGGAACAGTTCGTTGCTGCTACCGGTGTTGATGCCTTGGCCGTTGCTATCGGCACAAGTCACGGTGCTTATAAATTCACTAGTAAGCCAGACGGTGAAGTACTTGCGATGGATCGCATCGACGCCATCCACTCTCGCCTCCCCAACACACATCTTGTGATGCATGGTAGTTCTTCTGTACCTCAAGAATTGCAAGATGTCATCAACGAGTTTGGTGGGAATATGAAACAAACCTATGGTGTCCCTGTCGAAGAAATTCAACGTGGCATTCGTTCCGGCGTTAGAAAAATTAATGTCGACACCGACAATCGTCTGGCAATGACCGGAGCAATCCGAAAGGTACTCACTGAGAACCGAGCGGAATTTGACCCTCGAGCTTATCTCAAGCCAGCTCGTGAAGCAATGAAGCAAGTTTGTGTCGCTCGCATGGTCGCTTTCGGCCAAGCCGGCAACGCTGAAAAACTTCGAGTGACCCTATAGATTAACGTCTAAACATGGTCATCATTTGCATTCATTGAGTGGAGCAAGTCTACCTACTACTGAGCAACGAATATAGTCGTTTGATAACAGCATTGCTCCCAAATCGCTTTCTGCTGTAAAATCTCTACGCAGTTTGACAATTCCAAACGATGGGCCTCTGCTGCGCAATAAAACCGTAAGGAACGACGTTTCGATGAGTACTCCCGCGCGTGTTTCAGTTACCCCTACAAAACACCTGAACACATTTGAACAAATACGACTTGCCCAAGAAATTATTCTTAGTGAAGCATCTGCGCTAACACATTTAGGAAATAATCTACCGGAGCATTTTTGTGATGCCGTTGCAGCAATTTCCCAAACAACGGGCAGCTTGATTGTCATTGGTATCGGCAAAGCAGGACTCATCGGCCAAAAACTTGTCGCGACGTTTGCTTCAACTGGGACACCCGCTCATTTTCTACATCCAAGTGAAGCGATTCATGGAGACCTAGGTCGCATCCAAAGCAACGATACCGTACTGCTGCTATCGTACAGTGGTGAAACGGAAGAGATCACTCGCCTACTCTCCAAGCTAACGGCTCTAGAAATCCCTCGCATTGCCATCACATCAAGTCTTAACAACACGCTAGCCCGGCAATCCAGTATCGTCCTACCATTAGGAAATCTACATGAAGCAGGCTCGCTGCAACTCGTACCAAGCACAAGCACCACTGCAATGTTGGCAATTGGAGATGCTTTGGCGCTAGTCACAAGTGAACTTCAACAATTCACAGCAAATGATTTCGCTCAATTCCATCCAGGTGGATCGTTAGGGCGTAAGCTTACAAGTGTCCGAAAGGTCATGCGGCCACTAGCGGAATGCCGAGTGGCACACCAACATCAAACCATCCGAGATGTCTTTGTGGTAAGTAGTATACCTGGGCGGCGAACGGGCGCAATCATGCTTATTGACAATATTGGAGCGTTAACAGGTCTATTTACCGACAGTGATTTGGCACGAATGCTCGAACAAAACAAGGACGCCAATTTCGACACTCCGATTGGCAATTACATGACAGCCAATCCAATTACAATATCCGATACAAAAATGTTAGCGGATGCGGTGGAAATATTCAGTGACAGACGTATTAGTGAATTGCCTGTAACTAATGATGCCGGCGAACCCGTTGGATTAGTCGATATCACAGACACCGTTGCCTTTTATCCAACACCATCTGTAAATGAAACTGCAACCGTCATTAAAATATCAACCTCGGACAATCTCAGCAAACCATGATTTCTAGCACTACTATAGAGAACATCAAACTGATTCTATCCGATGTAGACGGTGTTTTGACTAATGGCGCTATTGGTTTCGACAACACTGGTATCGAAACAAAACAGTTTCATATCCGCGATGGATTAGGAATCAAGATGTGGCAACGCGCTGGTTTTCAATTCGGTGTCTTAACAGCTCGGACTTCCCATATTGTCAAAGTCCGCTGCCAGGAACTTGGAATCGATATTGTTCGACAAGGTTTTGAAAAAAAACTGCCGGCTACGATGGAGTTAATAAAAAGCCTACACCTCAACCTAGATCAAGTATGTTTCGTTGGTGATGACTTAACCGACATGCCAGTCATTTCTGCTGTTGGATTCGGAGTGGCTGTTGCTGACGCTGCGCCGGAAGTACTTGCCGAGGCTGATTTTGTAACCCAAACCAACGGTGGATTCGGAGCTGTTCGCGAACTAGTCGAAATGATTCTCCGTAAAACCGATCGTTGGCAGGGGCTCGTTGCACAATACTATCCATGTCACCTAACGGAGGACCAAGTATGATCCGCCGTTTTATTGGTACCTTTGCTTGCCTTGTTAGTATTTCGATTGCCTATTGTACATATGCGCTTACATTTGCCTCAACCATTGAACCTACCTATCACACGATGGAGATCAACGAAGATAACGAATTTTGGCAGACGACAGCCTCTGATCATCGGCAAACCCTCAAAACATTATTTCCGCCAAACGCTTGGCAGCTACAACATCCAAAAACGATTGAAACTCGCCACGGCATTTTGCTTTTCCAAGAATACCACCGCAACGGCGATGAGTTTGTTATCAAACCCTGTACCTACGTTATTTTTCAAGGCGCCGCAAATTCCACTGGAGAACTAAATGCAGATGATAATCCAACGATCGTAAACGAGTCACGGCGGATTATTACTCTGAACGCCATTAATGGCGCTGTCATTTCCGCTAATATCCTCAATGATTCCAATGCTACAGACACCATTCCCACTGGCCGTTTGATTGGTGATGTTTTAATTCATAGTAGAGAGTCCCAACCCAATGCAAATGATGCTTTTCGAGTTGAGACTCGCAATATTCAATTTGAAAAAAACCAAATCTGGACAACCCACGATGTTCATTTCCAATATGGCGATCATGAGGGTCAAGGCCGCGACCTATTAATTAACCTGAAAGAAATAGAACCATCACGCATTACGAGTGAAAGCACTAGTCCTGTATCACAAATTGATTCCATTGAACTTATCGACGTCGATTTTGTGCGTTTAGTGATTGACCAAAATCTCTTTGCGAAAAAAAACTCCGCCAATAGTGAACCCAATCTAGGACGAATGTCGATCCATTGTCAGGGCCCTTTACGGATCGACTTTTCCAATTCACTGATAACTTTGGAAGATCAAGTCGACATGGTTGTCTCACGACCGGGGCAGAGCGACGATCGTATGCAGTGCGAACGGCTAGAACTGGCATTTGCAATGCCTAACCAGATACCTCTCGATCCCTCGATTCCCTTAGCACTACAACCATCAAACATCTTTACCTTTCAGAGCTTATCGGCAACCGGAAATCCGCTTTTAATAGAATCGCCTGAACAACAATTAACCATCCGCGGACAGACCGTTTCTTTTGACATGGTGGAGGGAACGTTTTCCATTGAAGATTCCCAACAGAGTGAAGTCAACATTGGTAATCGTCGATTTGAAGTGGCCAGCTTTCAGTATCAAATGGCCGCTGACCCAAAACAATTAGGAGCGTTTGTCGCCAAGGGCGCCGGTTCATTTCATTCCACAGAGTCAGATTCGACTAAAAATACAATCGCGGTGGCTTGGAATCGCAATTGCACGCTCGAGCAACTCGAACAGGAACATCTGTTATCACTAGAAGGTAAAGCGGAGATCAACCTCTCGGGCGTTGGTAAGATCGCAAGCGATCGTATCCATATTTGGTTGGACGAATCGATTGACTCCTCGAATCAAGCAACCAACCAAGCCAGTAAACACAAAATTACTCCCGTTAGAATATTAGCGTCGGGAGATGTATTGCTAGACACAGTTGAGTTACAAGCCAACACGCAGCGTGCCGAGGTATGGCTACGCAAACAAATACCGGCCACGGACAATTCTTTAACATCGGCCGCACCAAGTCTGCCAACTAATGACGACAATACCACAGGACAAACCGGCCCTAAATATATTGTACAGGGTGATTTGATTCAAATTCAATTAGCTCAAAAGGATGGCAAACACATTTTGCAGGAAGCTTTGATTAAGGACAAATTAGTACTGCGGCAAGTTTCAAATTCACCAGGTGCACGGTCTCCCTTCGTATTACATGGGAATAGTGTCAGCTTAAAAAGAGACCTTGCTGGTTTGTTTGAAATGGCGCTCACGGGAAATTCCGACCGTGGTCAACCGGCGTGGATCGCCTTCGAAGAATTTCAAATTAGTGGAAATCAAATTAGTCTCAATCAACGACAGAACCTAATGTGGATCAAGGGAGCGGGGGAAATTATATTTAGCCCATTCGATACTGCCGTAACAACACAAACTCGCCGCATATCATGGCAAGAGCAAATGGCTTTTGATGGGTCGCAGATAGAGCTTTTTGGTAAAGTAAAAACGAGAGGTCAATTTACTACCGACGAGAAAACAACGTTTGACTTAACATTAGATTGTGGTGTTCTCCGTGGTTACTTAACAAAACGAGTCGATTTTAGTTCGCCAGAAAGAAAAATGCCTGCCGAGTTACACATGCTTAGTTGTGGCAATGCGGTTGCGATATCTAACCGAGTGCTCGACGCGGACAAGCTACAACAAGCGTTTCATCAGATGCAAGCAAACAATCTTAGTTTTTACCCTAAGTCCGGAGAGATAAAATCCAATGGCAGCGGTTGGATTCGTTCCACATTTAGAAATAACGGTAAGGCACTTGGTACGGCATTAGAGACCAATGCTACAGATGCGTTACAGAGTTTATATGTCGCGTTCAAAAAAAGTGTGGGCGGAAACATAACACAACAACATTTGACCTTTAGGGGCAACGTCGAGTCGTTATTTGGTACAGTCGATAATTGGAACGTAAAGCTCGACCCCAATGCAATCGCTGGAATTGGATCACAGGGGATTGAATTAAACTGTGATCAGTTGTCTATCGCAAACATCTCATCCAATTCCACTCCCTCGGTCGTATTAAGTGCCATTGGTAACACTTATATTGAATCACAACAATATGTCGGACTCGCACATCGAGTGACGTATTCGCAATCCAAGAACAACCTAATCATGGAAGGTGGTCGCGGCGACGCCAAATTATGGATTAATCGCAACAAGTCACCAGTACCCAATGTTGCGGCTCGCAAGATAATTTATTTCATAGAAACGGGTACCGTTGACGTCTATGCACCCAATGTCCTTGACTCAGGGCAGTAGAGTCAAAACACAGTCATTCAGGCTGAAGTTTCTGTTGCGTGGATTTTGTTCAAAACTAACAACTACACATCCCACAACCGGCTAATCAAACACCCCGTTGTCGTTCTTGTTCTAATCGCTGCACAATAAATTCTACTACCTTGGCTGCTTGGGCATCATAATAATCCCCACCATGCCCGCCCGCCACCGTATCAAAATCGTGTTCATGTGGAACTCCAAGCGAATACAGTTTCATCTGCATTCGATCCACGCCTGCGAACCAATCGCGATCTGTTGGATCACAACAAAGGAACTGATGTCGCGGCCAATTTAGCGGGTGAATATGCAACAGTGCCGTGTCTTGTCGAGCAGCTTCTGGGTCAGCATACATGCCTGGCAAAGTCTCGTCTTCACCTCGTTTCATCCGTAAATGATAATCGATCGCTGGGGATATCGCTGCCACGACAGGAAATGTATTAGGATACTTATAGGCAAATCTTAAGGCACCTTGGCCACCCATACTGGTGCCCATCAAGGCAGTCTCCCGGCCATTGTGACCCCACCGCTGCTCAATAAAAGGTAATATATGTTCCAATAAATATTGTTCAGCCGTAATCTCGCGGTCAAATTCCTCGCAGATCACATCTGTCCACCAACTCCGCTGAGTGCGCGGCCCTATGACTCGTAAACCATGCTTCTCAAACTGCTCAGTAAAAACCGGCTTGTCTTGCAAACGACCTAAATGCACTCCATGCAAATAGATGACAACGGGACCATCGGCGTTTGCCGTAACTGGTTCAAACACCTCACATTGATGACCCCGCACTTCAATATTGAACCACATGAACGTGTTGCCTTTACTTAACTTTTCAATCTCACCGACCATTAATCGCATTGAAAATTAACCAATAGCAATCAATGGTGAACAATGCTAAACAAAGATGAACAATGAAGTTTAATTGATGTTACTAAAACAGTACAATGGGCGGAATTATTCCAAGGAAAAGTATTTGTGAAAACACTGATCAGCCAAGCCGAGCTTGAAGCTGGTATCACCAGCATGTCGGCAGACATAAATAAGCAACTCGGATCAACTCCCCTTACCGTCATCTGCGTTTTGACAGGCAGTATTATACTCGTGGCTGATTTGATTCGGCACCTCAAAATGCCCCTGCGATTGGGTGCCTTGTCTGCGAGCAGTTATAAGGGTAATACCGTCCGCGATCAATTAACACTCGACACACACCTATTGCCCAACCTCAAAGGGCAACACGTATTAATCGTCGATGACATTTTTGACACTGGCCATACATTAAACGAGGTCAGTAAACACATCCAAACACTTCAACCTGCTGCTGTCTATACCGCAGTATTGCTGCAAAAAAATGGCCGCCAAGAAATTGAACTCGATATTGATTTCGTTGCTTTTGAAATTCCGGATGAATTCGTCGTTGGTTACGGACTAGACTATCAAGACCTCTATCGTAACTTGCCGTATGTCGCCATCTTAGAGGAACACGATATCAAACAGGTCGTCGACCCATCCGCATAAAATTACAACATATTTAAATACGCTCAACCATCACTCTACACCTTTAAACAGACAGCAGCCATTATGTCCGGACTTAGGATTGCAATGATCACTCGCCGTTTTTGGCCGCTCGTAGGTGGTGGAGAAATGGTTATGGCAAACCTCGCCTGTGAATTCAAAAAACTTGGGGCACAGCCGACCATTCTGACAGCCCAGTGGGATACCACTTGGCCACTACAAATTGAACACCGAGAAATTCCTGTACAGCGGTTACTTAATCCCGCTCAACGAGGTTGGGGTACTTACACTTATATGGATGCGTTGTCGCGCTGGCTCAGACACAACGCATCACAATATGACGCTGTATTAGTTTCTATGCTGAAACACTCAGCCTATTCTGCCCTAGGAGCCTGTAAGAAAACCGACCATCCTGTCATGCTGCGAATTGAAGGTGGAGGTGAAACCGGTGATTGTGCATGGCATAAATCCGCCAGATTTGGAAAACGTATTCGCCGCCGCTGCCAGCAAGCCGCCGCAATTGTTACACCAAGTCAAGCTACGTACGACGAAGCATTAGGTGCTGGCTTCAAGTCCGATACTTTACACCATATACCTAACGGCGTAGCTGTCAGTATAGACAGTGTCGTTGGTAAAACTACCATCCGTCAACGGCTACGCGAGATTAATCATGACCTTAGCGGTGACCCTGATACTAAAATCGCTTTGTTTACAGGAAGACTAACACATAACAAAGGGCTATTCGAGTTAGTATCCGCCTGGCAGTCGGTCGCTGAAAGAATTCCAAATAGCCAATTGTGGCTCGTTGGCGAAGGACCCGACCGAGACCGATTATCCGAAAAAATCCGCGATCTAGATTTGGTCGGCCGAGTTGTTATGCCAGGCACATTTGATGATGTAGAAGATTTTCTTGCGGCCGCAGATGTCTTCACATTGCCTTCCTATACCGAAGGACTTTCCCTCTCGCTGTTAGAAGCAATGGCTCATCGTTTACCGGTGATTGCCAGTGACATCGTCGGTAATCGACAGCTTATTGTTGATGGAACACACGGGCGACTTATTCCAGCAAAGGAAATAGAGTCACTAGCCGCTGCAATTTACGAAGCGTTTACCAATGACAATCAGCAACAAGTTGAGGCAGCCGAATCTCGAGTCAAAACCCAGTTCTCGCTCACCGGCATGGCCCAAGCACACCTTGATCTGCTCGCTCAAGCCGTTGTAAACTCTTGCGAAAGTTAATTAATGACCAGTGATGTGCTACACATTGTATCGAGCGACACAGCTGTGGATGCCATCATGCAAATTCGCACACTCGCAGCCAATGGCAAATCTGTGCACCGATTGCTGTGCCTCAACCAAGTCGGCACTGCGTCCACCACCCAGCTACAATCATGGCTCGGTGACCAGGTCAAACTAACCGTCATCGACAATAAGTCAACGTGGGGCAGTATTTGGAGTCTATGGAAAAAACTCGCTCTATTCGCAGCGCCAATAACGGTCTATTGGGATCCAATGCAATTCACAAACTTCCAAGCCGCATTACTATTGCAAAATAAATCTCGTAAAGTTGTCGTCATGACTCTACCGAGTTCCCGTGAGTTGCGGTTCCCAACATATATGGGTAAGAAGTTGCTGCAGCGCGCCCAATACATAGTGGCCTCATCGACAACGCTAGCATCCCAACTAGGGCAACAAGTTTCCGATATCGCAAATATCGACCAGATCACACCTCAGTTTGTATTACCGGCTTCAAGCAATGGAGATAGTTTGGACTTAAGAGAGCATTTATGCTTGGGCTCTTCCGCACAATTAATTGGTTGCTTGGGAGAATTCAAACCGCATTTTAGACTTAAAGAAGCAACCTGGATTGTCGATATTTTACAAAAAGTTATAACCGACGTACATGTCGTACTCATCGGCGATGGGCCTCAACGTGAAATACTACGCCGCTATCGTGACCACATGTGGCAGAGAGACCACGTACATTTTTTGTCACCTTGGCATCTTTCGCCACAAGTATTGCAGCAACTCGATTGTATATTGACGCCAGGGGACCACATGGGGCAAAGTATTGGAGTCCCACTTGCTAATGCGTTCGGCTTAGCCAATATAGCAACTCACAGCGATTGTCATATGGAATTGGCTAACCTTGCAAATCATGATGGCTTACTGTTAGGCGGGCCAGATGCAGGCAGTCTCGCAAAACAGCTGCTTTTCGCACTTAATACAGCCCAGCGTGCTAGTTCACAGATCCGATCCAAAGACACCCGTGACAACCAACAACAAGTAACCCAGTATCAAAATCAATTCAATTCGATACTAAACCGCTAAATATCTTTGATCCATTTAAATCCATTAGTGAACTGTTACCCCGCACAGTGCGATACATATAGAGTGTCTTTTGTTTCTTCCTTTAGCATGCAGAGTATCTGATGTGCGGAATAACCGGTAGCGTATGGTCTGATCCATCCCGAGCTATAACTCAGGATCGATTGAATGATATGACATTCACCTTACAGCACCGAGGCCCTGATGAAATTGGGATGCATCTTCCCGCTCACGAACCAGGATCCACGAACTCGGGTAATCTAGGCGTCGCTTTAGGTTTTCGCAGGTTAGCGATCATCGATGTCGAACAAGGTCAACAACCGATATGCAATGAAGATGAATCAATTTGGTTAGTTTTCAATGGTGAGATTTATAATCACGCTGAACTTCGCCAACAACTCATACGGCAGGGACACAGCTTTCGCTCCCATTGCGATTCCGAAACCATTGTCCATCTATATGAACAATATGGCGTCGACTTGTTCGACCATCTAAACGGGATGTTTGCTTTCGCGATTTGGGACTCCAATAATCAACGGTTGATGTTAGCCCGCGATCGCCTTGGCCAAAAACCACTCTTCTACCATTACCACCCAAGTAACGGGCAAGTCATATTTGGTAGTGAACTAAAGAGCATTCTTGCGAGCGGTCTTGTGAAACGTGAGATGAACCCCCGCGCGCTCGACGATTTTTTGGTCTACCAATATGTCCCCCATCCGCGATCAATATTTCAATCAATTAATAAACTTGCTCCCGGGCATTATGCCGTTTTTGAAAATGGAAAATTACATACGCAATGCTACTGGAATCCCGATCTTGACCGAGTTCACGATTTGTCCCTTAGCGACACAAAAACAAGATTACTCGAACTAGTTACCACCAGTGTTCATTCTCGGATGGAAAGCGAAGTGCCTTTAGGTGCTTTTCTCAGCGGTGGTGTTGATTCATCATTGATCGTTGCCCTGATGGATCAACATCAGAAGATGAAACAAAACGCATCAAAGATACAAACGTTTTCCATTGGTTTTCCAGTCAAGGAATATGATGAGAGTAAATATGCTCGTCAGGTAGCAGAATATCTTGGCACCGACCACCATGAATTCACCGTTGAGCCAGATGCGATAAATATTTTGCCCTCACTCAGCAGTCATTATGACGAACCATTTGCTGATAGCAGCGCAATTCCCACATGGTATTTAGCACAATTGACTCGCGAGCATGTCACGGTAGCGCTATCAGGCGACGGCGGAGATGAGCTATTTGCGGGTTACCCACGATACCGAGCGATTGCGTTGGCCAATAAGATCGACGGCATCCCTCCGGTCAAAGCTCTGTTGCGTTTAGGATTACATCGACTGTTACCTGGCAGTTCACGTTACAAGTCGCGTTTACGGCGACTTCACCGGTTTTTGGACCCAATTGGGTTTTCTCCGGTACACCGCTATTTGGATTGGATTAATATCTTCCCCTACCAGCAGCGGCTGAATTATTATACGGATTCTTTTTGCGAGCAGTTAGCGACGCAAGGAGATCATGATCCTGCGTTATTCTTGAGTGCGGCTTGGAACCAAGCAGGGAAACGGGACGCCATTGCCGCTGCTTGCACGGCTGATTTACTGACCTACTTACCGTGTGACTTAAACACCAAAGTTGACATCGCTACAATGGCGAATTCACTAGAATGCCGACAACCATTTTTGGATCATCAACTTGTAGAATTTGCCGCCAGGATTCCGACTTCGATGAAGGTGCGGCGGGGTAAAGGCAAACAAATTCTACAGGACACGTTTGCGGATTTGTTACCGGAGAATATTTGGCAGCGCCCGAAAATGGGGTTTGGCGTACCACTCGATCATTGGTTTCGCAATGAACTGCGTGATCAAACTAATGACACACTTCTCGCAAGCAACGCTCAGTGTCACAACTGGGTTCAACGCAAGAAGATCGAGACCATGCTTAGCGATCATCAATCTGGAAAGACCGACCACAGCCAACGACTGTGGTCGCTGCTGATGCTCGAAAATTGGTTTCAGCACTGGATCGCATAGATTCGTCAGACATTGTCATTCGCTGTGACACCTAATACTCAATAAATCTATCCGCTACCAATGAGCACGCTTAAAATACTATTTCCCATACACCGCTCGCGCTTCTGTAGCACCTGTGAATAGGGGAAATGCGATGTCTCCGATTGCCCAACAACCGTACAAAACCACCTTTGATCCGCCACCATGGTTTGCACCATCTAGCAAAAACGCCATTGGTAAACGCCCATATCTCTATCGGGGCGAACTACCATCCATACAATCTCGTGGAATTATCTCTTCACGCCTTAAACACCCACTCTATGACCAATTACCTTGGTTCGCTGCACTCAACGAATGTCTCGTGCAAGCTTCTCAACAAACACAACTAATCCTAACAGCCCCACAAACAACTACTCACGAGTTTATCCAAGCAAGACAACAGAAGTTAGCTTTTACTCTAGGCACAATACATTGCTATTCCAATCCCACCAAATGGGCCGCAATCATCAATAAACCCCAATCCAAATTATCTGCACCTTATGACGTACTGGCAGGCCCCATCGTCAACGCCACAGCTACTACTAACAATATTAATTTGTCCAACCGACCGGCTCTCCGTGACCGCATATTGATCGCCAGCGCCAATATTATCGATGTGCTACAACTCCGAAATAACAGTTTCTTAATACCACTACTCCAAGACAAACCAACCAACCAAGTTCGGTACTTGCAAGTCAAAACACCAACTACAAGAGCAATCAAACTCCAGCCATTCAATTCCACTAGAACTATTACTTTCCCTGATTGGTTCACCTGCGAAAACTATCTTGGCCACTGGACCCGTGATTGTGATGGTCCTTGGCCAGATGAAACACGTCAACATTGGATCAATCAATTGCTAGATGAACTTCCACAATCAAACCACACTGCACTAAATACCTTGCGACGAATCATTGCATCGAAAACCCTGACTGGTGCAAGTAAAACAATACGCGGAGCATTGCCTATGACATGTTTTACTAGAGTGCCAATCACTCAATGGTCGGCAAATCATATTTACCGACCTCATCTCCAGCGTTGGGATTTTTGTCCCGATGGTGTGCTAATCAATCGAGATTGGTTGCAAACCCAAGGTTTGCGCCCCGTCTCCTACGGCACACATCAACAATACAACACCCTATCAGCCAGCGACCGCCGCTATTTTCAAGTCAACGAGGGTTCGATTGACTGGCGAGTAGAACAAGAAGAGCGGGTCGCCGGAGACCTTGATTTACGCAGTGCTACTTCCAGCGACCTTATTTTTTTCACTGAACATCAAGCAGATGCACAGCACTTACAGGCCTCGTGTCGCTGGCCAGTTCTGTCTTTTGCTGAACTTTGCCGCAATAAAATTGCAACCTCGAATATTGTTGATCAGCAGTTACGTGGTACTCTATAAGGGACAGTACCCACTGTAATTCCACTCACAAACTTCCCCTTTCCAACTCCCATTCCACCACCGATTTAATGGCTGCCTCCTTAAAACAATTTATCAGCTATTTAGATGAAGCGGAAATCATGACCGCGGAGGCCGTCCGTGAGTGGATCGCTGATCAACCAGTGGAAGCGAGGCCGATCGATGGCGATGCGTTAGCAAAGACGCTACGGAAAGAAGGGATCTTAAGTAAATTTCAAGCGCAACGACTCTCCCAAGGAAAAGTCGATTCCCTCCAGTTAGATAATTATCACTTAATTAAGATTATTGGCCGTGGCGGTATGGGCATCGTTTATGAAGCCGAACATAAAACAATGAAGCACCGAGTAGCTATTAAGGTGATTTCATCTAAAGTAACCGCCAACAGCTCTACCTTACGAAGGTTTTTTCGCGAAGTCGAAGTCGCCGCCAAGCTGTCTCACCCTAATATCGTCACCGCGATTGATGCCAACCAATCCGACAAAAAATACTACATGGTAATGGAATTAGTACAGGGTGAGGATTTGGGGGTGATCGCGAAACGCGAGACAGTCTTAACGGTCCCCGAGGTCATTGACTATATGACACAAGCTGCAGTGGGACTCGCCTACGCGCACAGTCAAGGCGTCATTCACCGCGATATCAAACCCCATAACATGCTGCTTGATGATAATGGGGTCATTAAAATACTCGATATGGGCCTCGTCTCCTTACAACGTCCTCAAGATAGTGACGACGACAGCATCACACAGCACAACCAAATCATTGGCACCGTAGATTACATGTCACCGGAGCAAGCGGATGATGTCCATCATGTCGATCAACGCGCTGACATCTACAGCCTCGGCTGTTCTATCTTTCGACTCCTCGCAGGACACCCGCCCTTTACGGGGTCTTCTGCGATCAAAAAGCTCCTATCGCACCGAGATGATCCTATACCCTCACTTCACGACTGTCGTGATGACATCCCCGAATTATTGGACCAAATCTTTCGCCGCATGCTTGCTAAAGATCCTAACAATCGATATCAATCGATGGACGAAGTGGTCGGAGCATTAGAAACATGCCGTTTGGCAACAATGTCAATAGAACCAAATATCCAAACGACCGAGTCAATCATACAGTCGATTCAGAGCATCGACCTAGACCTTGGGGATAACAATGCCTCAACTATGGAAGTCGAACGGCCCGACATCCTATTACCGGTTGAGGCAAAAGAAAGCCAATCAAGTCGCCGAGCGATACCCGAGATCGAATCCGAATCGGCCGTCGCCAACCGGAATACAATACGCACTTATGGAAAAGTCAATTACTTGATTACGTTTCTGACCATCGTTATTCTATGCGGACTCGCTGGGGGCGTTTGGTATCAAAATCGCCCGGGCTATGTACAAGTTCAGTTCCCTGTTGAATACCGAGAGCAGCGATGGGAAATTAAAATAACATCTGGAGGAAAAGTAATTTATAAAATCAACGACTCGCAAGATAATGGGCTCGCAAATTCAGACCCGATTTCAATCTCATTGCCACCAGGAAGTTACGAATACGTACTAGAACGACCTCCGTATTTTCCAGAAACAGGGAAGTTCGTTGTAGAACGCGGCACCACCATCATTGTCAACGGTGAAGAATGGACCACCAGTGATCTACAAGAAATGGGCCTCGATAGTGAAACCTTTAACCTCGCGCCAAAAGATCCCAATAAGAGCCAATAATCGCTTGACGAAGATTATCTATTGGTAATCGCATTCACGACCATTGTTGGTCTCATCAACAAACCTTTTAGGCTGCAAAATCTCGCTGGTTTAGATACTCGATCGCTTTTTGTAAATGTGGGTCCACATTGGGTTTAATAGGCTCTTTGTCAAATTCAACACTTGTTGCAGGTGCCGCGACCGGCTCATCATTGGTTTTATTAGGCTGTGGCTGAATCACAAACCTTCTCAACCGATCTTGTTGATTTGCCGCTTGCTGTTCAGTCGTCAGGACCACTTCGTAACCCTCCGTTGGCCGGACACCCCACACGGCGTTAGTGTCAGCTTGTCCAATAGGTTCTCGGCGATGAATGTTCTGTCCATCGGGTCTCCAAAAATGCGCAATTGTAAATTTAATCGCGTGCTCCTCATCACCGGCTTGCAAAATTTCTACATCCTGTACCGAGCCTTTTCCATAACTACGCTGCCCGATAACAACAACTCGTTCATTATCCTGCAAGCACGCTGTTGTAATTTCACTAGCGCTGGCCGAGTTTTCGTCAATCAGAATCACCATTGGTGTCGTTGCATCAATCGTCGCCTCAGCCGTACCCTCATAGCTACGGTCTTGTTGCGAATGACGAAAACGAACACTCACAATGTTTTGCTGGTTGACGAATAAATCACAAACATCGACGGCGGTGTTCAGCAACCCCCCACCGTTGCCTCGCAAATCAAGAATAATTCCACGATAGCTGCCTGATGCCTTGGCCGCCCCCAAAATTGCCTTAATCTCTTCTGCCGAGCGTGCTGCAAAATCGACCAATTGCATGTAAATAATTCCTTCGTTTTCCCCTGACAATCGGTACTTCCATTGTCCATCCGCTTGTCGGTTGTAACCGCGCACTGACGCCATTTGAATAATCGCTCTAGTTACCGTAAACGTTAGCAACTCGTCCTCGCCCTCTCTCCGCACCGTCAAGTCAACATCTTCACCAGCAGGGCCCTTCATTAGTTTTTGTGATTCCTCAATTGTCAAATCGGCGGTAAGGCGGTCACCGATACGGGTGATAATATCCCCCGCCTGAAGCCCTTCTTCAAGCGCCGGACTTCCCAGTGCTGGTGTTATAATCCGTATTTCGTTGGACTCTTGAATTCGTTCAATATATATTCCCAGGCCTCCAAATTCTTGATTGAGAACTTCATCTAAACCACGGTATTCTCGGGGCGCCATGTATACAGAGTGCTCATCAAGAGTCGCCATCATCCCGTTCATGGCACCTTGGAACAATTGACGTTGATCAATCTTTTCGACATAGCGGGCATCGAGCATCGCTGTTGCCCGTTGATAGAGCCGAATATAATTGTTTTGCGGAATCTTTGAATAACAAATCAGTGATAACAACAACGTAGCAATAATGATGGCAACATTACGTTTAGGCATGGTGAGTAACAGCGTTAAAAAGGAAAGGAAATCGAACTCGCACTATTCTACACCATCAAACAATCTATGTTTTAATATGAGTGATAGATTTCAAAGTCCAACAATATATCATAGGATTTAAGAAGGTGATTTTAATCCATTTTTACTCAGTGAAACGTTCAAATTACTATGCTGCATTACACTACACGCCATTTTAATCTCTATCTGTTGGTTCTATTTTGGGGAGCGGTATCTTTATCCGCACAATCTCAAACACCGACCACAGATCCAGTCGTTGGCTTACAAGACAACACTCCTGATTGGACTGTGTTAAAGCATGCGAGCGTTATTACCAAACCAGGAGAGAAACTAGAGGACATGGAGATCGTCATTAACGATGACGTTATTCAAGAAATCCGAAAATCTGGAGCCATGCCAGCTGGCGCCCGTATCATCGATCTTTCCGGTAAAACTGTGTACGCCGGCTTTATCGACGCCTACAGCGAAAACAACGTTGAGAACAATTCCAATTCGCTCGGCGCGCCCTATTGGAATGATGCGATTACCCCACAGCTAGACATGGCCACGAATTACAAAAACAGTAGTTCGCTAAATAGCTCTTATCGTAGTCAAGGATTCACGACACGATTAGCGATTCCTCCCAAAGGAATCTTTCGAGGCAACAGCGCCGTTGTGATTTGTGGCGCTGGTAGCAATGATCGTGTTGTGCTGCGTCAAAACGTTTTCCAACACATCCATCTAACAGTCCCTAGCGGTCGTGGACGCACCAATTATCCGAATTCACCGATGGGAGCCGTTGCCCTAGCGCGACAAACACTGCTAGATGCCCAATGGTACGCAAAAGCCTGGAGTGCTTTTAATAGCGGCCAAGCGACCGTTCGCCCCGAACGCAATGACGCCCTCGCGGCTTTACAACCGTTAATTTCAAAAAAACAAACAGCTCTGTTTGTTACAGGCGACGAACAGTATTTCCTGCGAGCCGACCGGTTCTCGCGCGAATTTAACCTGTCAGCTATCATGCTCGGCTCCGGTAAAGAATATCAACGTCTCGACGCAATTAAACAAGCCACGCGCAGTGTGATCGTACCGGTTACTTTTCCGAAAGCACCCAATGTTGGCAGTATCGAATCGGCACGTGCTGTATCACTCAAAACGCTGATGCACTGGGACATTGCCCCTGAAAACCCAGGACGCCTTGCCAATGCTGGTATCCCAATAATGCTCACAAGCCATGGTCTCAACAAACGATCAGATTTTCTTGAAAACCTCCGCCGCGCGGTTCAACGAGGACTCGATCCTAAACAAGCCTTAGCTGCTTTAACAACTCAACCCGCCACATCCCTCGGAGTAACAACCCTCTTGGGGACTATCGCACCAGGAAAACTAGCAAGCTTGATTATTACTACGGGTGATATTTTTGATGCAAAAACTAACATCGATGAAGTGTGGGTCGCGGGACAACGATTCGAACTCAACAAAAAACCACTCTTAGACGTCGGTGGAAACTGGAAACTATCGCTCGACAAAGAATCCGTGATATGGAATCTTGAACTTTCAGGGAAGGCTCCCAAACTATCTGGACAATTGACACAAACTGTAAAACAACCAGATCAAGAAGACGGTAAAGATGCCAAAAACGAATCGGAGAAAGACGAACCATCACAAGTAATTATTCCGCTTACCAAAGCTTCACTGCGCGGTGCGCGGCTGAGTGCTGTCTTGCCCGGGAAACATTTTGGCCAAGATGGATTCATCATGTTTACCCTGACATTAACAGGAAACAATTCTTCCACGGGTCCTGTTCACGGACAAGGGCAATGGACCATGCCGGACGGGACCATCACAAACATTACGATTACACGGAAAGGTGGGAAAACTACTAAACAAGACGATTCTGCGAAACAAGAAAAGAAGGATGAGCAACCCGAGGCAATAGACAAAGCGACGTTTGCTGTAAATTTCCCACTTGGTGCCTATGGCCGCGACGCTAAACCTAATCAACCAAAATCACTGCTCATCACCAATGCAACAATTTGGACTTCCGGCGAACAGGGGATTCTACAAAAAGCTGACATGCTCGTTGAAAATGGAGTCATTGTTGGGGTGGGAGCTGATTTGAAAGCACCGCGCGGTGCGATAGTTGTCGATGCAACAGGTAAACACATCACTGCCGGAATTATCGATTGCCACTCTCACATGGCAACCGATGGAGGAGTCAACGAGAGCGCACAATCCATAACCGCCGAAGTTCGCATCGGCGATTTTGTTGATTCACATGACATGACAATCTACCGCCAACTCGCCGGTGGCGTCACGATGGCCAATATTTTACATGGCTCCGCAAATCCAATCGGTGGGCAGAACCAAGTGATCAAGTTGCGGTGGGGTTCACTTGGAGAACAGATGAAATTTACTGCAGCCCCACAAGGTATCAAATTTGCCTTGGGAGAAAACGTCAAACAAAGCAACTGGGGAGATGAATATACGACACGTTATCCTCAAACTCGCATGGGCGTTGAACAAATCATGCAGGATGCATTTGTGCGAGCCAAACAATATAAAAAAGATCACCTGCAGTGGAACAAAACACAACGGGGATTACCGCCGCGAGTTGATTTAGAACTCGAAGCACTACAGGAAATACTTGATGGGGACCGCTGGATTCATTGCCACAGTTATCGACAGGACGAAATCCTTACGCTCATGCGTACTTTAGAGAATTTCAACATTCAAATCGGGACCTTTCAGCACATCTTAGAAGGATATAAAGTGGCTGAAGAAATGGCGCAACACGGTGCTATGGGGTCATCCTTCGCCGACTGGTGGGCTTATAAATTAGAAGTCTATGACGCGATTCCCTATAACGGGGCAATTATGCACAACGCTGGTGTTGTGGTCTCATTTAATTCTGATGATAAAGAGCTCGGGCGACACCTTAATCATGAGGCAGCCAAAGCTGTAAAGTACGGCGGCGTGCCACCAGCGGAAGCACTTAAATTTGTTACTCTAAATCCCGCCAAACAATTACGCATCTCACAATATGTGGGGTCGCTTGAAGCGGGTAAGCAAGCAGACTTTGTAATCTGGAGCGGTCCACCGCTATCGGTATTTAGTCGTTGCGAACAAACATGGATAGATGGCATGAAGTATTTTGATCGTGCCGATGATATTGCCCATCGAACTACGGTGCTCGATCGTCGATCCACGCTGATCCAAAAAATACTTGCCTCAGGCGAAACAATGCTTGGCCCCAACGAAACCAACAAAAGTGATATCGATTTATGGCCCCGCGAAGATTTGTTCTGTGCCGGTCATAACCACGCGACTGGACGGTGTAACCATGGTGCTCAAATCCAACAAGGACGTTTACAACAGTTGATGCAAATGATCAACGAAGAACAACGCCAACAAGAAAATAAAAATAATTGATTTGACATAGAACAAACAACACTCTCCACACAAATACGTTTTCAAACCACAACTGGAATAAACATAATGCTTATTCGAATACTCACAAACATCGCCCTTGTTCTAATCACAGCGAATCTGATCGCATCACCTGAAGTACCTGGAGCCAAACAAACTCACCCCATCGCTTTAGTTGGTGGAACGATCCATACTGTCAGCGGTAAAACTCTAACCAACGCTACCTTACTGTTTGACAACGGTAAAATCACAGCTGTCGGTACAAATTTTGACCTACCGCAAAATTGCGAAGTCATCACCATCAAGGGAAAGCATGTTTTTCCGGGCATGCTAGATGCCTATACCAATATGGGATTGGTTGAAATCAATGCTGTACGTGCTTCTAAGGACGAAAATGAAACGGGCACTTTTAACCCTAATGTACGAGCGGAAGTTGCGGTAAACCCAGACAGCGAGATCATTCCGACAACTCGTAGCAATGGAGTATTACTATGCCTTGCTGCTCCTTCAGGAGGCACCGTATCCGGTCGCTCGGCCGTTCTACAACTTGACGGTTGGACCTACGAAGATTTGACCATCCGCTCTGCTGCCGGCCTACACATTAACTGGCCATTAATGGCAGTTGTTAGCGATTGGTGGGTTACCAGTTCGGCCAAAGAACAAATTGCCGCTCGCGAAGAATCGCTGGCAAAGCTGGAAGAACAATTTGCTACCGCTCGACTGTACGACAAGGCTCGACGAGACAATCCTGACACTTTAGTCGACTTGAAATGGGAGTCGATGCGAGCGGTACTTGCCGGCGATGTGCCCATCATCGTGAACGCCGATAACGCCAATCAAATTCAATCTGCTGTCGCGTTTGCCGTTCGCCAGAAAGTGAAGCTCATTATTAATGGTGGGTATGACGCAATTTACTGTGCGGATCTTTTGAAAAAACATAACGTCCCAGTAATCCTCGGCGGTGTCTATCGTACACCCAAACGTAGTGATGATTTCTATGACTTACCTTATGAAATTCCGGCGATGTTAAACCGTTTCGGTGTTCAATTCTGTATTTCTTCCGATGGCCGTTTTGGTGCGTCCATGTCGCGCAACCTGCCTTATCATGCTGGCACAGCGGCTGCGTATGGTTTGGATAAAAACGAAGCACTCAAAGCCGTTACGCTTTATCCGGCTCAGATTCTGGGTGTCGCGGACCGTGTCGGATCACTCGATGTTGGTAAAGATGCCACGCTTGTGATAACCGATGGAAACATCCTTGAGATTGCCACGCAAGTAGAACAAGCTTACGTTCAAGGGCGACGCGTCGATATGTCAGATCGCCATAAACGACTGTGGAATAAATACCAGCAACGCTAC
>JABHUV010000389.1 GCA_018658605.1 Planctomycetaceae bacterium
AGAACGAACGTACCAAGACGCTCGAGGATTACGTGAAGCCGCTGGACACGATGAAAAAGAACTACGACGGGCGGGAAATTTGTTTGTGAAAGCGAGCAAACAGTATTTAGAAGCGGCCGGCCATTGGCAAGATTCGGCACTCGAGGAAGATGCGTTGTTTATGGCATCTGAAGGGTATTATGCTGTTGAGTATTATGCACGAGTTTCCGAGTTGTATCGAGAGTTGCTCAAGAAGCACGAGCATACTCGGCATCTTGTCACGATACAGCGTAATCGATTCGCAATAGCCCAGATGTGGTTGCAAGCGGACAAGCAGCGAGAACAGGGATTTTGGTCGTTTAATTTAACGGACGAATCGATGCCGTTTAACAATCGGTTTGACAAGGCGATGGCGATTCTTCGCAGCATCCGAGATGATGACCCTACGAGTGACCTTGCTGATGATGCGACAATGTTGATGGCGCATTCTTATTTGCAGATTAATAAACCGGAAAAATCTCATGAAGCGTTAACAGATTTGGTTAAGTTATTTCCGAGCAGTGAGCATCAATTCTTAGCACACATGTTGTTGCTGCAGACAAAACTTGTCTTGTATCGCGGGCCAGAATATTCTGGTGTGTACTTGGACGAGGGCGAGAAGTTGATACGTGCAATGCGTCGACAATTTTCCGACCAAGCTCCTCAAGAGTCAGGTAAGTGGGATAAATTTGCCAAAGAGATTCGCTATTTAAAGGCGGAACGTGAATGGTGGGTGGCGAAATTCTATGAACGCAAAGACGAGATTGGCGCCGCGCGAGTGTATTATCGTGAGATCGCTCAGAATTATTATGACACGCCGTTTGCTGATCGAGCGTTCGCGCGTCTTGATGCACTTAAGCATCGCTCGGC
Source organism: Planctomycetaceae bacterium (assembly GCA_018658605.1). The sequence goes on from JABHUV010000389.1 coordinate 889, forward strand.
GAAACCAGCTCAACCGATTCAGTGGCTTGTTGATTTGTTTCCGGACGACGACCCCGTGAAACCATTGATTGCAACGAGTCCCGATAGTGTGATTCGTTAGTTCTAGGGTATGTGATGACATTAGCACAAATGATTTCCGTTTGCCGCCGCACTTTACTAATAGGCATTTGTTTGTGGTTATGTGGTTGCGCGGGATATAAGCTTGGCAACCAGAATCTATTCCGGCCGGATGTCCGAACAGTACACGTACCGATCATCGAATCCGAGAGTTTCCGTCAAGGGTTAGGGGAGCGGTTGACCGAGGCGGTTGTCAAAGAGATCGAAGTTCGCACGCCATATAAAGTGGTATCGCGAGAGAAGGCGGACAGTGTTTTTCGTGCCCAGATTATAGGTGAAGGTAAGCGAGTGATTGTCGAAAACAGGTTTGATGAGGCCCGCGACATTGAAGTTCAAATGATTGTTGAAGTTTCTTGGATAGACCGGCGAGGGCAGCCATTGATCCAGCGGAGTGAGATTCCGATGGATGAGGGAATTTACATTAGCCAAGCGGCGAATTTTGTCCCAGAGAGCGGCCAGTCGCTAGTGACGGCTCAGCAAGAAGTTATTCGCAAACTGGCATCGCAAATTGTTTCCCAAATGGAGCTGCCTTGGTAGGTGGTGCGGCGGATTTTAGTTTTGCCTTCCTAGGTGACTTCGTCGCCGACCTTGATTGTTCCGCCGTGACAATTAGAGGCGAGTATCGTATTGGTTGCGAGGCGAAAAAAATGATCGAACTGCGATCGATCGGACCATGCGGGTAGAGTCTGCTCGCGGAGTGTACGGACGGTTTTTGAAAAATCTGGTTTGGGTTGGCCACTATCGGGGTCTCGTGTAGGAACTACGCACCGCTGGGATGAAGTGGTGCCAAGAAACTGTACGTCGCCAATTAGTAAGATCTGTTTTCCGTCGAGAAAACGGTCTTCCCAAAATGCGGGGACGCCATTGATTTCAATGTTACACCGCAATCGACGACGGACACTGTCGACAGTAATGTCGTCAAACCACGAAGCGACCGTTTCTAAAGTGGCAGTGGAAATAATTGTTGGGCCAGGTGCATCACGGTCATCAGTTATGCCACAAGCAGTGGATTCTTCAAGGCCGCTAATCTTGGGTTCTATTTGTTGAAGCCATTTCAACAAAGGTTGTTGATCTGTTCGTAAGTCAAAATACTCGCGTTGGTTGCCGTGTTTGTCAATTAATACAATGTTGTGCCAAGTATTGATGAAATGCGTTTCAAAGCGGTGAATTTGAGAATAGTTTTTACCGTTAAAATAATTATCATTTGTGTAGGTGAATGCGAATTGCCTATCGTGTTGGATTCCACCTGAGGGAAGAATGGTCACTTGTTCGAGATCCACACCATCGAACGATTTGATCGGATAAGCGGTGAGTTTTTGAATTGTTGCATGCATGATTTGTGTATTGTATCATGCTCCGGCCTGTAAAATCTATTAAGCGGATACAGGTAGTTTTTCCAATAACGTTTGATTAGAAGTAGCCATCCCTCGACTTTTGATGGGCTAACGGTAAGTCTCGGTTAACAAAACTATATCAATCCAATCAGAATCACGCCCAAAGCGTCATATGAGTTTACCGACAGAACTGCTTAGAGATGTAATTCCGAATAAGCTGTAAATATATTGGAGACCACACTTGCAGGTGTTGATTTGGTTTTTTAAACATACTCAGTGATTGAACGACTTCTGGTCTGGAAACTTCACATTCAATACCTGATAAGCAATGAGAACATGAGATTCCTGATCGTTCAAGTTGACGAATTAACTTGATATGCAAGCTCTGTGCAAAATGCGATTGTCAAGATTCAAACTGCAGAGAAGTATTATCTTGGACTCGTCCTAAAAACCTTGCAGGCGCCAACACGTTATCCATCAGGGACACTTTTGTTTCATTGACTTTAAGAGCCGTAATCGTCGTATCATCACCGTTGCTGATTTTGCTGCCGGTAGAGTTAATAATAATGTCCATCAATTGGTGAACAATGCTAGTCGAGTCTTGGGAAATGTCCAGTTTGCTAGCCAAATTGAACAACCCGTCAATGCCCAATAGGGTTCCGTCGTTAAAAGGGCATTCAATTAACGCATCACTGTATGTCAGAATGACGTCACCAACAGATAATTTGAATTTACCAGAGGAATAGCATGTGGAAGGGAGAATCCCAAGAGGGATGTCAGCTATTTCCTCTTGCGTATCTTTTGGCTGGTAGATAAACGACCATGATTGGGTCGTACTGGAGTAATAAAGTGGAGGCGGATGACCAGCGTTACTTAACTGTAGGGTTCGAGTCGGTTGAAAGTATGTCATCACCACAGCCGTTGCGAAATGCTCATCGGTTTGCGACCCATTGAATTTGTGATTCATTGATTCCACAAATTTTGATTGTTGTATGTAATTAATATACTTTCGCATTAAATCTCGTAAGTCACCGGCGGTTTTCGATGCTAATTGCCCATGCCCTGCAACATCAGCAAGCACAATTCTCGTTATTCTTCCAGAAGCACATTGGCTGGTGTAGATAACATCACCACCGGACTTAGCATTGGAACAAGGTTGACTGAAAATAGAAAACTCAAGACCGGGTGTCTTAAAATTTCTGTCTACAGGCATGTTTCCACCCCATATTTCCATACAGCTAAATTTGTCATCTGCAATCATAGTCGTCTCCGAAGTTTATCCTACAAATTCAATAAGTAATCTTATATTTAGGATTCAGCTGATGCCATTAAAACAGTAACGCCAATGGAAGCAACAGCTACGACGCAGCCAAAAATGAATATTACAATATCATCCATTACTTTGTCTCCTGTTGCTACGTAGCATGAGACTACCTAGAGCTAAAATGGATGGCACCCAAAGACCTACGAAGAGCCCCTGTTCGCGGGAACCGGAGAACCACAGAGAGACCGAAAAGATGAAGGAGAGTAAAGCTGCGATTAGGTAAATACGTCTTGCATTTATTTCTTGAATCATGATCTGCCTTTTCATTCTAGAATTAAAAATGTTCGAGCAAAATTGCTTGAACTGATGGGAGAGTATTACACTCCCGTGTAATAAAACAATAAACAAAATTACGTTATTACTAGTTTTATTGCGTCTCGAGGAATGCTAATTCCAGCCACTAAATAAGGCGCAGGATTGTACATAAACGACACAACTTAGAGATAGAAAGTTCTCAGGATAAAGGCTGTTGTTGCCGTTTCCACTGAGTAATCTTTTTGAATAATTCATGAGGTTCGAGTTCCATTTCAAAAATCCGTCCCATGAGTAAGTTCGATAAAGTGCTAACCTGATCAGGGTGATCCGCGAAAAAGGATCCGAAATGGAAATCGCAATCATAGAAAAGATCAACTAGTCGATGAAACCAATTTAATCGGCGATCGTAATCAGGAATCCAGGCAGCAAGCATCTCTGCAGAAGTATCATTAACTTGCAATGCATGACAAATTGCATCGCCGGCCAGTTCGCCAGACTTAAGAGCCAAAAACACTCCAGTTGAATAGACAGGATCAATAAATCCCTTCGCATCACCCACCAACAACCAACCATCACCAGATGAATATTTGGTCTGATATGCAAAATCTCGTGCAGCAATAAAATCTTCCGCAATATTGGCTTTAGCCTTTGCCAATCGATCTTTAATTGCAGGGCATTGGTCAACGCCCCATTGAAATGCTTTTGCAATATCCCGACCTGCAGAAAATAAATGTTTCCGTTCGCCAACTAATCCAACACTCACCTGACGTTTATTTAACGGGATATACCAAAACCATCCCAAATTTCTTTTTAATTTGGCGATGATTGTTACGGTCTCGTGATCAAATTGATCGGTTTTTGACTCGTAGTAGGTCCAGACGGCTGCGTTACGTCTGGCTGCATCAAATTCCCTTAAACCTAATTGGTTGGCGATAACGGCTTGTTGGCCCGTGGCATCCACGACAACCCGACTGGTTTTCGAACATGTTTCTGATTTGGATAGAATAATCGAAACACCTTTAGCACGCCCAGAACTGTCAAATTCGACGCGCTGCACGCGAGCTTGTTGCATAACCGTGACCTTAGCGATACGCGCATTATCCAGTAACAATTTGTCAAATACATCACGTTGGATATGCCAACTATCAGATGTCTCTCGATCGTCGTGCTCTCGAAACAAAAATGGTCGAGATTGATTTCCCTTATCGGACACAAACTGAACACCAATCTTTCTTAGAAACCCCATTTCTTGCAGTGGCATTTCAAGACCGAGTCGTTTGAGAATGGAATTACATGCCGGCATTAACGACTCACCAACATGGCTCCGCGGCATCATTTCGCGTTCAACCAAAAGTACGGAGAACCCAGCCTTTGAAACAATCGTTGCCACGGTTGTACCAGCAGGACCCCCACCGATTACTATGCAATCATAATCTGATGACGCCTTTTTAATTTTAGGAATACTCATCGATGCTTCTTTGTGCGTTATGCCGTTGTAAAGTTTCGCAATGACAGTGTTTTGGGAAATGGTTGCAGGTAAGACTGCTTATCCAGATATAGATTGTTCAGGTCATGTACTAGTCCATGTAGTACAGCAACCACAACCGATAGCGGAATTACGTGTCTCCTAAAATCCGCAAGTGTGTCATGAAAAAATGATTTTGCTGATTCACTCATATCGTTTTTGAGAAACCCATACATGTGACACAAAGTATTGACATGACGTTTAACGCTAAAACGATTTTCAAAAGATGCTAAATACAAACTAATGTACTGCTCTTTAAAATTAGATTTTGAAAATTGAGCGATGTTTGCCACCAGTTGTCCAAGTTTTCTATATGAGCTTTCATTTTGAGAAAGTAAAAGAAATTTTTCCTGACGGTGAAACTCAACGACTTCACCACGACTCCATTCTTTTTGAAATAGTTGTTTTACACGCCGACGGGCATAGACCCTTAGAAAGAAGTTCTCTCGAAGAACTGGGTCATTCAACCTTCCTTCTTCTTCTATGGGAAGGTCAGGAGCGAGATCTTGTAATGTGGCAGTAAACATGCCTGAACCCCTCTTGGTGGGATGCCCATTTTCCAAATAAACCTTAACCCGTTCCATGCCACACGATGGAGATTTGCTTTTAACGATACAAGCATCGAGATCTAACGCTATTAGTGCTTTCGCTTTCGTATAAGAAAAATCACGCATCTGACTCGTGTAATCCTTGCTTGAGCGACTACCTTGCATAACGATTTCCCCGTTGTGTTGTACTAGCCTTACCGTCTCCCGTGGCACAGACATTCCCATTTCCACTTCAGGGCAAAAGCTAATAAATTCAGCGTGCTCCTTTGCTAATTCCAGGACAAAGTTGCTGCGTGCGTGCTGTCCGTCAAATCTGACAGCATTGCCAAGTAAACAACCGGAGACACCGATTTTAAGTTTTTCTTTGTTATTGTTTGTCTCTAAGACCATTGTTGTATCCCTGTAGTATTTAGTGCGTTAACCCTTGAATCGCTTTTACTGTCGTAGCTAATATTGACTAAGGTTTGATTATCTCTCGGTTTATTGAACTAGGTAATTTTTTAAACACTGTGCGTCTGATAAGTAGAGGATTGTCGACAAGTTATCTGAGAATTAATTTATGTTGAAATATTGATCATTGGCTTTCCATCACGTATCGGCAACGTTTTATTGCTATTCTGTTAGTTCCGATGAGAGGATACTATTTTTTGAATTTAAAATCGATCGTTTCATTTCCGAGAGTGCTTTTTTCTCGATTTGACGGATTCGTTCTTTAGAGATCAAAAGTTCATCGGAGAGTTCACGTAGTGTTGCTCTGGCTACATCGTCCAACCCAAATCGTCTTTGAATAATGTAGAACGCTCGGTCATCAATTCTGCTAAGTTGCTCCTGTAATTCTTCCGACATTTCCGGAGTAATTGGTTTAACTTTGTCATTTTCTTCCGCAACAGCTATATCGGCGTCATCAAGACCCGTGACGAATCGAGACGATGACTTAAAATAAGTTTCACGATACCTTGCGCATTTTCTATTGAGGACCGTGCACATGTAGGTGCTAAATCGAAAACCAAGTAGCACATTAAATTTATCTATCGTTTCAACGAGTGCTTCGATTCCGGCACTAAGTAACTCATCAAAGGTGACTGATTTTGTGGTATAGCGTTTAGCCACTGACATTACTAAACGGGTATTGGATTGAATCAGAACGTTACGAACTTTGTGATAGGTGCTTTCCAAGGCTTGTAACGTTTCGACGTGTTCTTCTGATGGACCAATCATTTCCGCCAACTGTATAATCCTACTAATGTGAAACTTACATCCATTTAGCTTTGTGAAGAGGTGTTGCTCCATTTCCGGAGACAATAACTTATATTCGCAAAGTCGTTTCATATGATTTGGAATCGAAGAAAGAAATGCCGGCGATTTGTGTGGGCAACCAATATCTTCTGAGATAACATCATTAGCTAGACTCGAGCAACTGTACTCTTCACCGCTTTGCTCCGAGTCGAAAAAAATCGTACCACATGGCACCGATGACTCTAGTGGAGCAATCGGATTTCGAACGGAGGATTTTTTAATCCCAAGGTGTGCCCGCAATAATACTGACTCACTATTAGGATCCACGGACGAAATTAAACTGTCTATAACCTGCATTCTGATCAATCTCCGAAGTAAAAAACCAAAACGTTCAAAACGTTCAGATGTTGTTACTATATCGATAATCGTCGGTGATGCAAGGAGTAAAACGGTCAAAACGTTCATTTTTTAATAATAATTAGATAACTTTCTTTTTTGTCATCAATTAAAGGGTTGGAAAACACTCCCTCAGCGGTAATCTTGTTAAAGGAATGTTTCTATTTTTTAAGTTAAAAAGAGTTTACTTTGATTCATGGCTAAATCAGTTTCACCAAAACAGCTTGCCCGTGCCATTGGAGTTAGTGAGTCATCTGTAAAACGATGGTGTGATGACGGTGTGATACACACGTCCTATACGCCAGGTGGGCACCGAAAAATAGAAATTGACCAAGTACTTCAATTTCTCCGCAATACAAAGCATGCCATTGCTGATCCCGAAATACTTGGGCTGCCATCAATGCTTGGGAAGCAAACTTGGTCCACTCAAGAAGCAGTAGAACAATTACAAGATTCATTGCTAAAAAACAATGAAGAACTCGCTTTGGCAATTATTATGGGATTGTTTCTTTCGGATACACCTATTTCTGTGTTGTTTGACGAGATTATCAGTACCGTTTTTGAACGAATCGGTAACGAGTGGGATTGTCAGAATGTCGAGGTATATCAGGAACGGCAGGCATGTCAGATTTGTCGCCGCACATTGGAAAGATTCAGAGCCTTAACGCAAAACAAAAAAATCCAATTGGTAGCCAGAGGCGGGACTCTCAATGGCGATCACTACGAAATACCAACGCTTATGGTCGAAATTACTTTAAATTCAATGGGCTGGAATGCATATTCACTTGGAACTAACATTCCAGCTTCATCTATTCTCGCCTCAGCCTTAGAGGAAAAGACAGATCTCCTTTGGGTCAGTGTTTGCCACATCGAGAATCGCGATCGGTTTATTACAGACATGCGTGACTTGTGGATTAATCGACCGAATCAGATCCCGTTGGTTATCGGTGGAAATGCATTTACACCAGACTTGCGTAGAGAAGTCCCGCATTCGATTTATTGCGATTCAATTTTTCAATTGCAAAATTTTATGCAATCATATCCAACGCTAGGCACTGTTAACCGGACACCATCGAAAAATTAGCCAACACTGTATTTCGCTAAATAATTCGACAATTTCAATTTTCGACGTGTGTTTTCTGAGGTCATGTACCGTACTTTCCCAAAAATGGGTCGCTCAGGACCCCAGGCTCGATCATACCGTCCGAGTATCCAGAAAATACCAGCATAAGAATTTGGGTTTCGCCCATCGAGCGTATATTTATTATTTAAATGGATCATTCGAGCTAGAGCTTCACGAGGACTGGGCGACCACTGAAGTATTTTTTTACCCCACAGCATTCTTAGGTAGTTATGAATGACACCCTCCTTCAACAATTGGGATTGCGCAGCATTCCATAGAGAATCTGCGGTATCAGCATTTTCTAACTGTTTTAAGGTATAAAGCTCAGGGCGATGGTCACTAGAATGTTCTTCAAGTGTTTTTAGTGCCCAATTAGGTAAAGTCTCGTATTTTGCATAATCTATTTCCCGTGAACACATATTAAAACCCAGTTCACGCCATGTAATAAGTTGGTCCAAAAATCCTTCAATCTCCTCAGGTAAATTCCACCAACCTTGACGCTGCCCCGTTGCTTTTTCAGATAACTGCAACACATTAAACGATACCTTCTCTAGCACGCGATAAAGAATTTCATGGGACGAGATATGACCAAAATGAAGATAGGGTGAAAGATGACTTTGGACGTCGTTATCCGGATGGTTTCTTTCACCATAGGAACTCAATTTTATTTCCAGGAACTGTGACAATGTCTCTACAGCAGCGGAGGTACCCCCATTACGTGTAACTGGGTTGACCGTCGACTGATATGGAAGTTCATCTAAAAATGATGAGAGATCGGTATTGTTAAGCAAATTGATTGCTGGAAAATCAGATAAGATCTTTTCATCGACTAAATCTTTACAAGAACAACGGTCAACCAATTGTTCTAACCCGTTTACACTGGGATAGGTCAGCAAATGGGGTCTTAGTTCCTTCTGCAGAAATCGCCGAAATGAATAGGCTGTAGTAAACATTTTGGGGGCACAAGTCATCGGCAATATTCCGTTGGAATCTATTGCGACGGACCGCACATTAAATCGGCGTGCAAATTGTTTTAATTCCGATAGTACAAAACACGGAAAATCATCAGTAATAATCGAGCAAGTATGTACTGCAAGAAGGTCAAGCAGTTTAGTTACCTCTCCGCTCTGAGATTCTACATATGGATAATAAGCAACGCCTGATCTTCGACATGCTTCGGAATGTTCCTTCATGCCATCAACAATAAATTGATGGAAACGCCGACTGGACCAACGACAATCTAAGGTCAGCGGCTCCATGATTAACAGTGGTTTCTGGAGACGATTGGCCTCAGCTACCGCGTAATCAAGTGCAAAGTTCCATGTCATGCGACGAGACGAGGTCATCCAGTACAGCACATACCGTCTGTCAGAATGGATCTCTTTATCATTGAGAATAGTCGATCTTTGTTTATACATTCAGAATTGTATTTCTATTTTGGCGAGGATTTAGGATTGCTAGCATCCACGATCATTCAGCGGCATCTAAGGTTGCTAATGGTCGAAAAAGATAGTGAACAACACGCCATTGTTTGCCTTGGTTAAATTTGAAAAGCTCAGAAACCGCTAAAAAAAATATCCGCCAACGTCCCCACCATAGTTTTGCTGTACTGCCATAATGCTCACGAAAAATCCGCATGATGGTTAACTTTTCAAAATCCATATTATTAAGCCATTGATCCGATGTTCGCTGATAATGGATACCATCCCAAATCCACGATTGCTCGAGTTGAAAAGCGTCAGCAGCATTGGGAAGTGTCATTTCGGAAGGCATGACACCACCAGTAAAAAAATGTTTTGCCATCCAATCGGTATTTTCTTCAATCTCAAATCGATAGGGATATTTTTCATGGCAAAAAATATGTATAAAAATTTTACCGGCGGGTGAGAGCCATTTCTCAATCCGCTTGAAAAGGGATTGGTGATTCGAAACATGTTCGAACATCTCTACCGAAACAACTCGGTCAAATGTCTGGGTCGTTTGAAAATCATTAATATCCGAGGTTTGCACATCACAACGATTCAGCCAATCATTATCAACGAGTCTTTTGGTAATAAATTCACGCTGCAAACTTGAATTAGAGAGTGCAACTACTCGACACTTGGGATAGTGACGTAGTATATAGCACGTTAACGATCCCCAGCCGCATCCTAGTTCCAAGATCGTCATTCCATCTTCAATCCCAGCATGTTTACATGTCAGTTCCAGTGCGCGTTCTTCTGCTTCATTTAGATTCGTTATATCGTCATCCCAATAAGCACTGCTGTATTTAAGATTGTCACCTAGAACAAGTCGAAAGAATTCTGCGGGCAATTTATAATGCTGTTCGTTCGCTTTATCAGTCTCCACGGCAATCGGCTTTTCACCATTTTGTTCGACCCATAAGCTTGCATCATCTCGTCCAATTAGTGAATCCAATCGTTTTTGACACAACTGACGGATTTTATACCGCACAAGTTTATCAGGAACATATCCCTTTTCCGCTAAACGCATGCCAATCGATTCAACCATTCTCATTTAATGTCTTCCTTTATCCTGAACAATTCGGGGAGGCAACGGAACAAACGAAGATGTTTCTAACTGATATTGCCGATATGCCTCCCCACGAGATGCAAGTGCCTGTTTTTCCGATGTTGGTATTCCAGTCACTCGTAATAGTAAATACAACATTACAAGAGGTGTCATTATTAATAAGAATCCGAACGGTGCATTCCAACCCATGAAAACATAACTACACCAATGTATCCATTCGAAGAAATAGTTTGGATGCCTGCTATAACGCCACAATCCTTCCTTGCAAACAATGTCCTGATTGTTTTCTCTTAATCGAAATCTTGTGAGCTGCTTGTCAGCGACTAGGCCTCCGGTAATCCCAATCACCCAAACTCCAACGCCTATGTAATCCAATATGCCCAATACACCTTTCGCCTGTGCAATCATTGCGAATGGAAACACAAAAAGAATACATCCAAAAGATTGAAACTGGAAAAACCAAAACATTTTTTTGTTGTAAGACGATTTCCATTGTTGATGCAATTTTCTATAGCGCCCGTCTTCTGGAAGCTTTATGATACGAATCAACAATGTTATCCCGAGTCGCCCTCCCCAAATTCCTATCATCAGCGCAACTAACCAGTGCCGGGTCACGAGATCGGTTGGCACAAGGAGGAGTTGTACTATTGACAAACTAGCAACACCAAAGCTCCAAGCTACATCTACAACACTTGCCCGGCGAGATTTTTGCTGCCACCACCACAATAAAACCATCGCTATCGAAATAGCGAGATAACTGCCGATTAACGAAACAATAAGGCTTCTCATGATGCACACTCGCGTTGAAGCTTAATTTGCACTGTGGTGCAATGTCGCTCCGTAAAACCTGCTTCGCAATAGCACAAATAATAGGCCCAAATTCGTAAGAAACGTTCATCGAATCCTAGTTCAAGAATTTCACGCTTACGAGCAATCAACGTATCCAGCCAACACCGTAATGTCTTTACGTAGTGCGCGGTTATATCATTAGAATGTACGATCGACAGTTCCGTTTTTTTATCAAGAATATCGTCAATCACGCGTTGACATGGTAAACAGGCACCGGGAAAAATAAATTCGCGGATGAAGTCAGTTGATTTCAGATAGGCATCATAATGTAAATCATTCATTAGAATTGCCTGAAGCGACATCTTTCCCCCAGGTGCGAGCAACGAATTACATTTCTGAAAGAAAATGGGCAAATACTCGTGCCCGACGGCTTCAATCATCTCAATAGAAACGAGCTTATCATATACACCCTCAATGTCGCGATAATCGTCATTTAGAACCGTTATCTGATTTTGTAGACCGAGGTCCTGCACCTTTTGCATTACAAAACGATACTGTGCGTCAGAAATAGTGGTTGTCGTGACGCGACAGCCATATTTCATTGCTGCATGAATCGCGAATGCGCCCCAGCCAGTACCAATTTCCACCAGATGATCTTCCGAAACCAATTCCAAATCTTGGCATAATTGATCCATTTTGTTAATCGATGCATCATGCAGAGTCTGAGACGAATGGTCAAAAACAGCTGAAGAATAATTCAGTGACTCGTCAAGAAACATCTGAAAGAACTCATTGCCGAGATCGTAATGAGCATGAATATTACGACGACTACGTCGCCGATTATTTCCTAGAAAGTAACGATGAATGTTTCGAAATCGACCTCGGAGCTTTGAGGCAAATCCGGTAAATGATTTGCTAGATGATGAATTTCGTATAAACATTTGAAACAAGACTGTCAAATCATCACAATCCCAATATCCATCGCCGTATGTGTCTGCTGCTCCAAGTTCACCCAGTGAAACAAGATGCCGGTAGAAATCCGGATTCGATACTCTTAATACGGTGGTTAAATCGTTTTCATCGTTATGATCACCACAGCGAAGGCAATCCCATTTATCTTCGAGTGTTAAATTGCATCCGTGTAACTTTGACAGAATGGCAACAATGACGCTGCGACTTATTGGTGCTCGCTGCACGCGTTCCGATTGCCTCAACTTTATTAGTGTGTTACTCAATGATATATTCCTTAAACCAAATCAAATATAAATATCTTTTAATCCCAAACTCCGCTAATCTTTCGGTTAGCTCAGCTTCATCCAGAGAGCATTTTTTTCTTGTCTGGATGAATAAAAAAGGGAGTCTTTTTCATCCATAATCGAAAAGCCTGAAAATAAATTCCTATATAAATACGCGCCGTCATCCACGGGAATCGGATCGTCATCCACGCAAGACTAAGCGTCGAAATTTGTATGCGTTTCATGTTTAGCGACACCTGAAAATACTTTCCTGTCGCACCCTCAACGTTCATTTTGATGCTTAGAGTATTACTGGGGGCGCAAATCTCCCATCGATAACTTTGCTCCATTGGCATAAACGGTGAAACGTGAAACTGTTTATCCGTGCGCATGCGATCTTCATTATCGGAATTCCACATCTCTGGAGTAACCAAATAACAATATTCTTCGTTCCAAGGCGTATTATGAATCTCTACAACGATTGCCTGAAGATTATTAGTTTCGTCTGTATCGTAGAGGTAATAAAATGAAACTGGATTCATTTGAAAACCATATTGTCGAAGATTTGTCAGTAAACGAATCGGTCCTATAGGATATTGTCCCACTTCCCTCTCTACAAAACGGCGCACAGAAACATCGAGAGGCTCATTAGCAGGTCCCATATGATCCTTCCGACGGAACCAATGAAAAGTTGGAAATCTATGTGACCAGAAGAATCGTCCGTGAAACACTTCATTCAGTTCATCTAAATTGAGGAACAACATATAAAGCGAATAGCTAAAATGATGCTTGTTGGGACTACGTCGATGATGGCTTACTATGCCACGATATATACAGCTATCCACCGTTGCCTCTTGATGCGTTCTGTATTCGCTCTACTACACTCAATGCACTGCGCACACCATCTTCATGGAATCCATTTCCCCAATATGCCCCACAAAAAGAAAGACATCCCGCATTAATCAATTCATCATGCCGTGCCTGCATGTGGTCGCGCTCTTCATTGAAAACTGGATGATGATAAACGATCTTTCGAATTATTTTATTGGGATCAATCAATTCCTCTGCATTTAGTGTTACACAATAAACCGCATCTGATTGAATCCCCTGAAGCAAATTCATATTGTAAGTGACTACGGCGCGCTCATCATGTTTTCGACTTACCAGATAATTCCAGCATGCCCAGGCACGGGGATTCGATGGTAAAATTGATGTGTCTGTATGTAGAATAGCGTTGTTCTGTTGGTAGGAGAAACTTCCTAGTATCTCTTTTTCTGATTCCGTAGCCTCCTCTCCCAGTAAGGCTAAACTCTGATCCGCATGTGAGGCTACTATCACATGATCAAAATACAAAGATGGCCCTTCAGCCGTTAGCAAGTGAACTCCACTTTCGAGACGTTGGATGCGTGTCACTTCGGAATTAGTATGGAATTGGAATCTACTCGATGAAAGAATTGCATCCACATAACTTCGTGAACCGTTGTCAATAACAAACCATTGAGGTCGATTGTGAAGCGTTAACAAACCGTGATTCCGAAAAAATTCAACAACAAAACGCATCGGGAAACTCATGAATTTCTTAAAAGGGCATGACCATATTGCTGCTCCCATCGGTACGAAATACTTCCAGATAAATTGTTCGGAAAATTTATTCTGGCGGAAAAATTGTTCTACACTTAGCGACGTCAGTTGCAAATCGGTCATAGCGTTTGCTACATGATTAAATCGAATGATAGTTTTCAACAACCCATAATGCTTCCATGAAGCAAGATTTTTTCGTTGAGCAAAGAATCCATTCAAATTGGTACCACTATATTCCAGCCCGTCATCAGAACACTTTACCCCAAAGCTCATGTCGGTCGGTTTATACGTAATCTGCAATTCGGATAACAGACGACGAAACAGTGGATAATTTCGATCGTTTAACACAATGAAGCCCGTATCAACTGGAATATCATTGCCCAAATCATTAACTATGATGGTGTTGGTATGACCGCCAACATAATCATTCTTTTCATATAACGTCACGCGATGAGATTTGCCCAGATAATAGGCAGCCGTTAGACCAGAAATCCCGCCGCCGATTACTGCAATTTTCATTTTGCCTATACACACCTAAAAATTAATAATACGAATCGTTACTTAATAGCGGGTTCGATGCTTTTTCCAACGGTAAAACTTCGAATTTGGTAAAAATATATTTTTTCTGTTGAAACGACATTGTATTTGGTAATCCTTTTTTGTCATTAGCTATTAATATTTTGATGATCGTTTTCCCCTTGTTTCTAATGGAACCTTAAGTATGTTTTTAAACAAATTACGATTGCTAATTTCTGTGCTCGTTTTAGTCATTTCTTCATCGGCATCGATTGCACAGGAATCTTGGGCACAATGGAGAGGTTCGCAGAGAACGGGCATCATTGAAAATAGTCACTGGCCAAGTTCATTCGATAAAACGAACCTAGCTCCTCTATGGACATCAAATTTCGGCCCGAGTTATTCGGGACCTTTAATTGTAGATGGGCTAGTTTATACAACAGAAACAAAGGACAAAAAATGGGAAATTGTTACCGCAATCGATTTAAATACTGGTGTAAAACGCTGGGAAAAAAAGTGGGATGGTGCGATGGCCGTACCTTTTTATGCAAAAGCCAATGGTGATTGGATTCGAGCAACACCAGCAATTCATAAAGGCCGGCTGTATGTTGCCGGAATGAGAGATCTGCTTGTTTGCCTCGATGCAAAGACCGGGAAAGATCTATGGAACAAAGATTTTGTTAAGGAATTCAAAACACCGCTTCCATCATTCGGCTATGTATCCTCGCCACTACCGGATGGAGATTTCATTTATGTACAAGCTGGTGGTGGATTAGTCAAACTAAATGCTGAAACAGGGGAAATACTTTGGCGCAGTCTTGGCGATAAAGGTGGAACCTATGGAGCTGCGTTTTCTTCTCCGATCATCGAAACGCTTCATGGAGAACGCCAACTAATTGTTCAGACACGGCAGTTTCTAGCGGGCTTGGATATGGACTCTGGTTTTGTACTGTGGAAACAAGAAGTGCCGGCATTTAGAGGCATGAACATTATTACACCCTGTCTCTATAAATCCGGTTTTTTTGTGTCAACTTATGGTGGTGGAACTTACTACTTTGAAATCCAGAAAACGGATACCGGCTATCAATCTACAGAAAAATGGAAGACTACCGTCCAGGGCTATATGTCGACACCAATCATCATTGGACAGTATGCCTATGTGCATCTGCGAAATCAAAGAGTGACCTGTATCGATATCGAAACAGGAAAAACTCAATGGACTAGCACGCCTTTTGGAAAATACTGGAGCATGGTTTCTGACGGCGATCGTATTCTCGCTTTAGATGAAACGGGAATCTTGTATCTAGTAAACGCCAACCCAGAGAAATTTGAAGTCCTAAGTAGTCATGAACTTGGTACTTCCAATACATGGGCACATATAGGAATCGCGAACAATCATATTCTAATTCGGGACCTGAGCCAATTGATCTGCCTGAAATGGAAAAAAGATATTTCAATAACATCCGCGAACAAAACGAACTAAAAGAATTTGTTAATGCAATGGATTGCAAACGCTGATTTTTACATTTGTGGCTCTCTATACCCTTGGGATAGTTTGCGATCAAAACGAAATCTTGGATACGGATTATCTTTGCTCTAGAATTACTTTCGTACCTTATTGCTACTTTTCATGATTCGAGTCGAAGCCTAAAAGTTTCCTTGAGTACATGACCACCTCTATCGTTTAGTCTGTGATCGCTATAGAGTTATCCGACGACATAATTAATCCGGCTATGCGGCACTTGCATAAACCATTGTGCTGCAGCTTGTGGGATCCATTCTTAAGTGCTGAATGATCATACTTATCGCCGGAGGTTGTTCTTCAGTTACGAAAAAATCAATCTCCGCAACCCAGTAAATATCAACGCGTAGTATCTAGAAATACGTGTGCTAAACAATTTCTTATGAATTTTTGATATTACGTTATTGTTTTTTTTAGCCTGCCGTAATTGTATTGCGTTACGAAAAACTTTCATTAAAGGAAAAAAAGATGAACATAATTAAATACTCTTTCGCTCTTCTAGTTCTCACTTCAAGTATCGCTTTGGGAGCAAATAAATGTGCGCCAGCCAGCAAAAATATTGTGGAAACGGCTGTCAGTGCTGGTAGTTTCAAAACGTTGGCCGCGGCGTTGCAAGCCGGAGACCTTATCGACGCATTGAGCGGTGATACTGAGTTCACCGTTTTCGCTCCGACAGACGAGGCCTTTGCAAAGCTTCCCAAAGGAACACTTGAAAGTCTTCTCAAGCCGGAAAATAAGGATAAGCTAGTAGCGATTCTTAAATACCATGTGGTCGCAGGACGTGTAACATCTAAAAAAGTTGTTAAACTAAACGAGGCTAAGACGATTGGTGGTAAAACTGTCAAAATTAGTACGTCTAAGGGTGTTATGGTTAACAACGCAAAGGTTGTTAAAGTCGATATCAACTGTAAGAATGGCGTTATTCATGTCATCGATACAGTCCTGATCCCATAAGCTTCCCGAACTAATAGGATTAACAAGTAACAAAAACACTCCGCGTTTTTTAAATGCGGAGTGTTTTTTTGTTTAGTGAACGTCAATAGATGAGGAAATGGCACTGAGTACCAGAATACTTTTGCGCATGATATTCTATAATAAGACACTTGACTATTTGATATTTGTTACAACATTCATTAGAGATTCGTGGTATGTCGCTACAATTTTGTGTAACAAATCATGTTTCAGTAAAGTGTTAAACGCCCAATTAATTACTGCAATCTAAACATTCTCATTGAAGGAACAATCTCATGTACCTCAGGTATTTTCCGGTGATTGCATTCACGGCAACCATGCTTTTCGCAGAATTAGCTTCCCGTATCTATGCGGAGGAAGTTATTACAGACCAGCGATTTCTCCAGTTGCACAAGCAATTACAGCCGGCTGCCGATGAACCGTGGCGCACGATTCCATGGCGGACGTCATTGCTTGATGCCCAGCGGCGTGCGATTATCGAAAAGAAGCCGATCTTCATCTGGGCAATGGATGGACACCCACTGGGTTGTACGTGAAACAACGGTGTACTCGACCGTGCGTCGACATTTGCCCACCCCAAGATTGTCACTATGCTCCGTACGAAGTTTATCGCCGTCGCTATAGATCAGGCTTACCAGCGACGCCAGCAGGACGCGGAGGGAGAATTTTATCGGAAGATTGCAGGGCAGGGACCTCGCAATAATTTTCAGTCGACCACCCAAGGATTTTATATCGCTACCGCGGCGGGTACGCTCTTGCTTTATAACAACAATCGCGATCCAGAGAAGCTTCAACGCTTGATGCATCAGCGTTTGCAGGACTTCAAGGTGCCTTCGGCTGCTACAGCGATTGCACCCGGCACGCTTGACGCTCGTTACAATCCTAGTCTTCCCAAGGGAGGCTGCGTTATCCGTGTCCAGGCACGGGTGCTCGGTGGTTACCCACCAACAACTGACCGTTGGACAAAAATATTCCAATCCTCACTCTCGCGAGATAACCTGTGGGTTTCTGCGGCCGAACAGGAGGCTCTCACCAAGGGGCAGGTAATGCAGAGTTTACAGCATCGCATTGCCCGCTTTCACCTCGTCGACAACACCCGCGGCGAACCACCGATGTGGAAGAAGGAGGAGATCCGAGAATTGAAGATCACCCTTGACGGGACGACACTGCGAGGCATGGTCCACCTAGAAACTGACGACGCTAAACGAGGATACCAGGCCCAGTTGCTAGGAAAGTTGGAATTTCGTAGCGGCAAGGTCGTTCGTTTTGATATGGTGGCTGATGGTAACTTTTGGGGCCAGGGACCCTATAGTGGCAATGCTCCTAAGGGCCGCTTTCCGTTTGCCGTTGGTTTTCGCCTAGCGGATGGCACTGATGCTGCTGATCAGGTTCCTCCTCAGGGTTCCCGAGGATGGGTTCAAGGCTACATTCGCTAGGATGCAATGAAACGGAAACGAACTAGGTCCGTTGCGGTAGCGGAAGTAAAAGCCCAGCAAGTAAGTAAGAAAAATATCTAGCTGCAAACGAGAGAATTTTCATATCCCAATAATTTGAAGTCCTCTTCATATAGCTCGGCGACTTTTGATTGTAAGGAATGTTTCAACACCAGATTAGTGGAAATGCCGGAACTGGAAGCATTTAAGTTAGATACACCCTCGAATTCTTCTGTGCGAACTCCGCGTTTTTCCATGATGTCAAGTAACTGCTGATAGTCGGTTGAAAGAGATTCTAAACGTAGTAAACAGTCATACGTAACCACATCAAGGCGAAGTAGTTTTGCCAGCGACATGTAGTGTGGGTCCCAATCCAGACCATTTGTCATTAGGCCGTCTATGAATTGAGTAAAGTCGATGCGATTCCCAATACAAGACGAGATACGATTCATATCATTCCATGATTTAGGGGACGATAGATAGTGGCGGCATTTAGCCAGAAGATACGATTTATAGTCAAACCGTCGGGCGTAGCGATTTAGCTTATTGCGGTAGGCGGATTGTATTCGGGAGAAAGGATGACGTATCGTGGAGAACCAAATGAAATTTCGATGACTGTGAAAGTATGACTCTAGATCCTCGAGTTGCACGTCTTCTTCAAATAATCCCGTTTCTGCTATCTCGTTACGATTATGCCGCAGGTATATACGCGGTGCGCTGTCGAGTTCAAATCCATGCCAGTTCAGAATCGCTTTATATATCGACGTTGAGCCACATTTTGGCGTTACGAGATAGATGGTTTTAAAACGATCGGATTTTAGAATCATTTTCTGGTGTTCCATTTTTATGTATAACTGGAAATCTACTTGAGAGTACAAGCATAGTTAATGGGGCAACTATCGGTCAACCGTGAGTATTGTATAATCCATATCAGCAAGTCCTCTTTTCTGTCGAAACCGATAGTTTTCGGCAAGTTAGGCGATAATAATTTCATCGGGATTCATAAATGAAGCCAACCAACCCGTTATTGACGTACCTACTATTTCTGTTGGCATTCACATCCATAGGCAATATCAACACGCTTGCTGCCGATCGCCACCCGAATGTCGTCCTCCTCTTAGCCGATGATCTAGGCTACGGAGAACTTGGCTGCCAGGGCAACAGAGAAATTCCAACGCCTCACATTGATTCGATTGCCGCCGGCGGAGTTCGCTTTACCAATGGTTATGTGACGGCTGCCTTCTGCAGCGCTTCACGTGCTGGGCTGCTAACCGGTCGCTATCAAACCCGATTTGGATATGAATTCAATCCGATTGGTCCTCGAAACGAAGATCCTACTGCTGGACTGCCGATCGGTCAGAAAACGATTGCCGAGCAACTGCAGGCTATTGGCTATACAACCGCCATGTTCGGTAAGTGGCACCTCGGTGGCACCGCCGCTTATCACCCGCATCGCCGAGGATTTGACGAGTTTTTCGGCTTTATGCATGAAGGACACTATTTTGTTGCTCCGCCCTATAAGGGCGTGACCACGATGCTGCGGCGTAAAAGTTTACCTAATGGCCTGACAGGACGTTGGCAGAGCAAAAATGAAAAACTAATCTACTCCGATCACATGGGTGGCAACGAACCGGATTATGATGCGGACAACCCAATTATCCGTGGTGGTCAGCCGGTGGAAGAAAAAGAATATCTCACTGATGCGTTGACGCGTGAGGCTGTCGATTTTATCAACCGCGCCAGTGATCGCCCCTTTTTTCTTTATCTGCCATACAACGCTGTCCATAGTCCGTTGCAGGGTGCAGATCGCTATATGAAGAAATTCGATTCTATCCAAGATATCCACAGACGGATATTTGCAGCCATGCTGGCGAATTTAGACGATAGTGTGGGGGAGGTCCTAGCAGCAATAGAAGCAAATAAATTGATGGAAAATACGATCGTTGTCTTTCTCAGTGATAACGGTGGTCCTACCAAGGAACTGACCTCAAGCAACCTTCCACTTCGCGGTGGAAAAGGACAGTTGTACGAGGGAGGAATTCGAATCCCCTTCATGATGCAGTGGAAAGGCGTGATCTCTCCGCATCAGGAATATCACGAGCCCGTCATTTCGACGGATTTATTGGCCACGTTTGCAGCCTTGGCAGATGCTCCCCTACCCACGGCAAAGCTCGACAGCGTAAACCTCCTTCCCTATATTCAGGGCGACCGCCAAGGAAGTCCGCACGAATTTCTTTATTGGCGTACCGGCAATAAGCAGGCATTGCGACAAGGTGACTGGAAAACCGTGCTGGAGCCCGGTCGTAATGGCTCGGGAAAATGGCAGCTCTACAATCTTAAGAGCGACCTGTCTGAGACTAGTAACCTAGCCAGCATCAAACCGGAGATCCTAAAATCTCTCACCGATAAATGGAACGACGTGAATAGTGAAATGATCGACCCGATCTATGATCCTCGCAAAAAGTGAACACCCCCCGCTGCTATTTGTCCCAGACACGAAGAGCATGGTCAGCAAGAAATTCTCCAAGTTGTTGGCCGGTTGCCTGATTGAAGTGCACATTTTTGCCTATCCACCATTGTTTAAAGCTATCCTGCTCGTGCTCTTTGCAGTATTGCCACTGGTCGCAGATTGAAATTTCCGGATACTTTTTAATCACTTCCTTCGCCCATGGATTGAGATATTTTTTCATCACGCCGGCTTTCCTGCCGGGAGCTTTGCCCGTCGCAGTCAGGGCGGAGGCTTGTGGGTACCCATTGGGAACCGGGCAGGTGGTAACCCAAATCAACTTGGCTCCTGTTTTGCGTAATTCCCCAACGATGATTTCAAGATTCGCTTGATAACCCGCCTTCGTTTGCTGAGAGTCCCAGTGACCAAAATTGAAAGAAATCACATCCCAGTGACGACTTGGCTGCTTATAGTCACCAAGCCAATCCAGAATGCTGGATGCCCCTTTACCGGTAGGACCACAGTTGGTAGGTGGGTGATGTAAATTGAATTTTCCGGATAATGCCGATCGTAAACCCTGATTGTAATTACCAGAGATTGAATCACCAATAAACAGATATCGTGGCAATTTGGGGTCGTCCAGTAGTGTTTGGTCACCGAGCGGTTCTAGATGGATTTCTTTGGCGAACAGCGATTTTCCCTGTTGTTCACCGATCACCGTAGCACGGTTGATAAACGGCTTGCAATCCTTCGTGCCCCAGACGTCATAAAGTAACACATCTGTTTGGCCGGATACCATTTTGATGGTGTAGGTTTTCTGGCCAATGGTACAGGTTTTCGCTTCCAAATCAACTTTGCCTGCAAAATAGTTTTCTTCGGCGGTCGGGAGATGATCGTCCAGCGGCGTAAAGGACAGCTTCATGCCTTGGGGAACGAGGTTGAAGTGTTTGATTTCATCCGGATTGAATCGGCGTCGATCAAACCTCGCGTAAGCCTGTTTCTGCGGCAGTAGGATTTCTTGTTTTAATGAGGAGGAATGAATGGGGTACGTGATTTTGTTGTCCACGACTTTGAAGTTTCGAAAATTGATTTTGATGGCGACCTGAGTTGCCTTATTCCAGCGAACTTTGGTCTGCCCTTGAGACGTAATGACATACATGCCGTCATTGTCCAATGGGCCAACGACTCCGGAGGCAGTCTCCTCTGCAGTCAGAGAGATACAAGTCGTGAACATCCAGAGCAAAGCAAATGATAATCGCATGATGGGTGTTTTCCCGCTTAATATCATCGTAGTTAAAGGTTGAATGTCTCGAAGCGGTGGACTATTTCTTGCGACGATTCACGATGCCCTCGAGTTTTTTTCGCTCTGCTTCAAGAACTTCGTCAGCAATCTTCGCAGGAACTACTTCGTCCATGTTTAATTTTTCGTCGGCGGGCAGATTCCGCAGTTTGATTGCTTGGTACCAGACCGGATCGCCGTGATCTTGCAATGAAAGATAGGCTCCCCGTGCCGATAGTTTGGCTCCGCGTTTTTCTAGCATGTCGACATTGAATGCCCATTTTGAGTCTGAATAGTCAAAGTGGATCAATTTTTTGCCGTTTAGCCAGTGCTGAATAATCGTGCCTTTACAGACGATTCGTCCTTCGTTCCACTCGCCGACGGGTTTTGTTGCGTCGTGCGATGGAGCCATGCAAAAGTAGAGCGATGCGGCACTCGTACGAGGATTCTTACCATCGGCATGAACGCTGTTGTCGAGAATTTGGTACTCGTATTGCCCCGGTCGATAGTAGACACCGCTGTTGCTACCTTTGGCGACCTTCCACTGGAATCGCAATTCAAAGTCGTCGGGAATTTTCTTCGCCTTGTAGACGAGGCTGCCCCCTTGACCCTCGCGAGTGATCACACCGTCTTCGACTTTCCAGTTGCCTTTGTGCTCCCAGTTAGGGCCGATGGTCTTGCCATCAAAGAGTGTTTCAAATCCAGCCAATGATTCTGCCTGTGTGAGTGAGTTTGGATTTTCCGCGATCGACCATTGACTGGTCGAGATAGCGACAGAGAACATAACGACTGCTAGGACAAGTTGCTTGGTCATAATGATGAGTCTTTCGTAATGGAGTGTGGATCAATTAAATACGACGTTATCCATCATCTTTTGGATTGAACGTATCTGGCCAACGGAGATTCGAACACCTTTAATTAAGTTCGATTGTAGTAAAAATTTCCAGCGGACAAATACCTCCTAGCAAGTTTGTAAGTATTTTCTGCTCCTTAATCCTGAGCGGCCACTCTTTCTCTGTTCTGATTGTTGTGGTGGA
>JABHUV010000392.1 GCA_018658605.1 Planctomycetaceae bacterium
ATCCCAATGGTCCATTTGGGCCTTCCTACGTTACTTACCAAATCATCGCTGCCGGTCTCATCGGTTGTGCGGTCTGGCCTACCGCCGTCTCTCGGGCCCTCGCCATGGAATCACCAGAAGCGGTCAAAAAGCAATACATACTTTCCAGCGTCTCTTTTACGATTCGTTTTTTGATCCCTATGTTTTGGGGCATCGCTGCCTACACTTTTGTGACGCTAATTCATCCCGAACAAACTTCTCTATTCCTTGGCGATCATGCAATCGCTGATGCGGGCCTATATGCAATGCCCGCATTTCTCGGACAGCTACTACCGATCGGGGTTTTGGGAATCATCACCGCCGCCATGATTGCCGCGTTCATGTCGACCCATGATAGCTACTTACTTTGTTGGAGCAGTGTCATTACACAGGACGTAGTGGCGCCTCTCCGTCAAGCACCAATGTCAACTGCCGCCCGCATCAAGCTAACTCGAATTTGTATTGTTTTGATCGGAATTTTCATTTGGGCTTGGGGACTGTTCTACAAAGGCAGCGACCGCATCTGGGATTACATGATCATTACAGGCGCCGTTTACTTTACTGGGGCGCTGGTACTTCTCGCTGGCGGTTTGTATTGGAAGCGAGCGAGTCGAGTTGGAGCGATGCTGGGGCTCATTTTCGGTGCGTCAGCTATATTAGGGCTCGAGCCAATCCGCGTTGCTCTTATCAACCTGAGCTGTTACATCCTCAACGCCGACGTGACCTATTGGCTGAAAGCGATAACGTCCTCGGTGGTCGGCCTAATCAGTATTGGCCTAACGCTCATTGTATTCATACTCGGATCCTTCATCTGGCCCGATACAAAACACCACCCAACAAATCCAGTAAATGACATACCGGAGTCTCAATAATGCTAGCGTATTATTTAATTGCTGACATCGCATCGGAACAAGTCGAATACCAACACTGGTTCACGTTTTGGATTAGCATTGTTTTGATCGCTTTAACCATTTTCTTGGTCATGGCATGTGTCGTCACGGTAAAAGGTTGGTTTGAGATTAAAACAATGCTCCAACGCCTCAGCCAACTTAGCGTTGACCGAGAAAGTGATGACATTGAATCCTAGGGCGTCTTTTCACCCCATGATCTCATGCACCACTCGCCCATGTACGTCAGTTAAACGGAAATCACGACCGGAATATTTGAATGTGAGTTGTTTATGGTCGAGTCCTAGCAAGTGCAAGATCGTCGCGTGCATATCATGCATATGCACCTTATTGGTAACCGCCTCATGTCCAAATTCATCTGTTGCGCCGAAGGCAAACCCCGGCTTTACACCACCACCTGCTAGCCACATCGTAAAACCGCTCGGATTGTGATCACGCCCAGTTCCGTTAGCCTGTGAATAGGGAGTACGTCCAAACTCCGAACCCCACCACACCAACGTATCTTCGAGCAACCCGCGGCGATCTAAGTCAGCAAGCAGTCCCGCAGTCGGTTTATCTACTTTTTTGGCATGATCCATATGTTTCGGTAAATTTGAATGCTGATCCCATGCCGGATTCGCGCCAGCATCTCCATAAGTCAACTGAATATAACGCACGCCAGACTCCGCCAATCTGCGGGCCATCAAACATTGCCGCCCGAAACTCTCAGTGACCTCATCATCGATCCCATACAGCTTGTGCGTCTCGGCTGTCTCTTGCTCCAAATTAAGCACCTGAGGTGCGTTGTTCTGAATTCGCCAAGCAAGCTCGTATGATTTAATGACCGCATCAAGTTCGGCATCACCCGTTCGATTTTGGATTTGCTGAGCATTAAGTTTTTGCAATAGTTCGAATTGCCGTAGTTGCTCATCGGTTCGGTAACGACCGTTAACTAAATTGCGAATCGTCGCATCGATTGCTGGTCGCCCGGCACTGCCCAGCGTCGTCGCTGCGTGCACCGGTGACAAAAAGGCGCTGCCGTAGTTCCGCGCGCCACCGTTGCCAGGTGATGGACAAATCGAAACAAACCCTGGCAGATTATCATTTTCGCTACCAAGCCCATAATGGATCCAAGAACCCATCGAAGGACGAACAAAGTTGTGGGCACCACAGTGTAAGAATAAAGTCGCCGGACCATGCGCTACGCCCTCAGTATGCATCGAGTGCACCATACACAGTTTGTCGGCATGCCGCGCGGTTTCTGGAAACAAATCCGATACCCAGCGACCACTTTCACCATACCGACGGAACTTCCACAACGATTTCATCAGCGTTTGCTTGGTGCTGCGTTCGCCCGTTTTCGCAATCGTACGGTCGTCATCAAATGCAATTGACTCTCCATCTCGTTTTTCCAAGATTGGTTTGTAGTCAAAGGAATCAACGTGACTCGGACCGCCCTGCATGAAAATGAAAATGACTCGTTTTGCACGGGCAGGAATTCTTGTTTGTTTACCTAACGCACCACTGTGAGTTTTCGCGGGACTCGCCGTAGTGGGTTGATTCAACAAGCCCGCCAGCGCGATGCTGCCAAAGCCACAGCCAACCGCTTCCAATGCTGAACGTCTAGTAAGTTGTTGAGCCTTGTTCATATCATTACCGATAGTTAGCTAAAACTGGTTCCTGAAAAATTAGTATAAATACCTAAAATCAACCGAGGCAAACATTGTCTGAATGAGCTGTGCCAACTTCTGTTCCTTGGTGACGTCACTTACCGAATCATCGTCAAGAAATTTTGTAAAAAGCAGTATTTCCTGCGGTGTTGCCGGGCGACCCAATGCTACCTGTACTAGCTTCTTAATCCGTAGGGTGTCATCTAGCCCT
Organism: Planctomycetaceae bacterium; assembly: GCA_018658605.1. The sequence goes on from JABHUV010000392.1 coordinate 2,787, forward strand.
GGGTCACTTAGATATAACCTCGCCGTTTTTTCCGCCAAATCCATCACCCGTTCGCTGTTCATCATGAACAGAGCTTGAGGAGCGGAAGCACTGACATCTCGTTGCCCAACAACCATACTAGGGTTAGCGAAATCAAACACGTCCATAACTTCAGCCACCGAGTTCCTTAGCACAGGCCAGTAAACAGCGCGACGGCGACTGGCGTGCAGGTAGTTGTAGTCGTTTTGGGTGTCAGTGGCGATCTCCGACCCCCCCATGCGGCGATCCAAGTTGCCACTAATGCTTAGCATCGCGTCGAGTATACACTCTGCACTTAGTCGACGCCGGTTCATAGAGCTGAGCAATCTATTCTCCGGATCCACTTCAATATTTTCTTGGTTCACCACGGAGCTTAATCGATACGTGCGCGACAATACAATTTCGCGTATCAGGCCCTTAGTGGACCATTGATCTTGTTGCAATCGCAGCGCCAAATAATCTAACAGCTCCGGATGCGATGGCAGTTCCCCAGTCGCTCCAAAATTATCAACACTGCGGACGATGCCAGTACCAAAGAGCCAATACCAAATCCGATTTGCAAATACACGGGCAAGTAAAGGGTTGTCACGGTCAGCCAACCACTCCCCTAATTCATGACGTCCGCTTTCTTTGCCAGTAAATGCAATACCTGCTGAAACTGGTAAGACCTGCAAGAAACCACGAGGCGCCGCCTCACCCAAGTTATGCACGTCGCCACGTACGTGAATAAATGTGTCACCGATTTCTTTTTCCTCTTGTACTGACATAACCAACGAACGCTGAGGTTGTCGCGTTGTTAGTTTTTCCAGTTCTGATTTAAGATCTTTTAATTCGGCTGCGGTCCGTTTTTCGTCGCGGACAACATTGGCTGCCTGAGCCTGTTGGTCTGCCTCATCGACAGGCAAAAACTGCACGGCATCAATAATGGCATGCCCCGTCGTGGCGGTCGTCTCAACCAGCACCTGAGCTCGTTCACGAGGATTGAACAAAAATCTTCCCAATGATATCAATCGATGTTTAATTGGTGGTACAACGGTTTGATCGACAATCACGGTCGTTTTCCCTGCAGCGTGAGTGACCGTAACCGGTAATGTTTTAGTGCGGTTACTGCCCGCCGCAAAAGAAAAGCGAACCTCGTACTCACCATCGAGCCCTGCAGGAGCTTGAAACAAAGCGGTTTTGTCTCCCTTGCCCTGATTAAGGTCATGCTGATAACCTCCGTCAATATAGGATTTCGACGACATTGATCGTTGCCATGAACCTGTCAACACGGCTTGCTCATCGTCCACCACAACGCCAGATAAACTGGCCGAAACAATCGGTTGATTCGTGTCTACTTTCCCCTGCAGTTGTGCAATACGTTTTTGCAGGAAACTACTTTCAGATTTAAATTTCTGTATCGCATTCTCGACCGTTTCGGATTGAGGAAGTGGAACTTCAATCCATTTCGAAACATTCGAATGATTCAGAGTTTTCGTGTTTCGAAAAATTCCGGCTAGGGCATAGTAGTCTCGGGTTGGGATCGGATCAAACTTATGATCATGGCAGCGTGCGCACCCGATCGTCTGTCCGAGGAAACCTCGAAAAACAGTATCCAGTTGCTCATCGACAACGTCCATCCGTAGTTTTGCTTTGTCTTGGTCTTCTAAATTAGAGTTTCCTAAAGTCAAAAATGTTGTCGCGATCATCTGTTCTTGTCGCTGCCGATAACCATCGGCTGACATCAAATCTCCGGAAACTTGTTGACGAACAAACTGATCAAAAGGGCGGTCTTCATTGAACGAATTGATGACGTAGTCTCGGTACCGCCAAGCCTCTGGGAAAAGGAATCCGCGAAGAGTAATTGAATCCGCATACCTCACCACATCCAGCCAGTGACGGCCCCAACGTTGACCGAATTCAGGCCGAGCCAACAATTCATCAACAACTCGCTCGACGGCATCAGGAGAGGTGTCCAAAATAAAAGCATTTTGAGCAGCGACCGTCGGCGGCAATCCGGTTAGGTCAAAAGTCAATCTCCGCAACAACACCTCGCGTGAAGCCAAGGATCCTTGTTGTAGATTGACTGCCCGCAGTTTTTCAATTACGAAACCATCGATTTGATTACCCACGATATCGCTACGATCGTCAGTCGCCGCCCACGAAACTGAAGGGGATTTATATCCTAGCGGTTGATAGGCCCAGAACTTTCGTCCTTCCGCCAAGTCAATTCCAATCGCTTCTTGCACTGCGCCCGACACTTTTGTGCGGGGGTCTGCCATGCCGCCAGCAATCCATTTACGGAAATCGGCGATGATTGCATCTGATAATTTACCAGTCGGTGGCATTTTAAATGAATCGTAAGCGAGCGACGACAACAACAAACTTTCATCAGGCTTGCCAAGAACAACAGCGGGGCCGCTTTCGCCACCACGCAGTAAGCCTTGACGGGTGTCTAATAACAGGCCACCTTTAAGATCGTTCTTGTTGGCAGCTTGTTGCGAATGGCACTCGTAGCATGACTTGACCAAAACGGGGCGAATCTTGGTTTCAAAAAACTCAAGTTCTTGCGGGCTCAATTCGTCTGCTAACAGCGACACTGCTAAGGAGTGGATGGCTAACAAGGCACAAATTATATGAGTGATGAATTTCATAGCGTGTCAGGAAGGGGGGGGTGCAGTATCAAGTTTTTGATGAACGCGGAGGTTATACGATGATTTTAGCTGACAAAACGATTATAACATATGACTTATCACAACTGCTGACATTCTTTTAGGAACACATCATGGATGCAATTTCCATTCTCGTTATTTCGATATTGATTGTCGTCATCGGAATACTCGTCCTCCGCTTACATGCCTTTTTAGCACTTATATTTGCGGCACTTGCTGCCGCTTTCCTGACAACAGATAACGCATTAGACCACTACGCACAGGATGAAGCAATTGTCACGTTTAAGCAGCTGCATGGAGCGGAACCGGTTGTAACAGCATATGCCGATACTGACATATTTGAAAAAGACTTGGCGAATTACGCCGCACATCGCAGTGAAGCCTTAGAGGTATACAAAGAGGACTATCGCAAACGAACTCCCATGATGCGGGTCGCTCTCGGTTTTGGAGCAACCTGCGGAAAAATCGGCATCTTGATTGCGATGGCATCCATTATTGGTAAATGTTTGCTGGACAGTGGAGCGGCAGATCGCATCGTACGAACCGTGTTAAATTGGTTAGGTGAAAAAAATGCCGGTACCGCTTTTATGGGAAGTGGCTTTCTGTTGTCGATTCCCGTCTTTTTTGACACAGTGTTTTACTTGATGATCCCGTTGGCCAAGGCGACACGTTTACGTACCGGAAAAAACTACCTATTGTTTATATTGGCAATCGTCGCTGGTGGCTCCATGGCTCATTCACTAGTCCCACCCACACCTGGGCCCTTGATTGTTGCCGAAGAATTCAACGTAAATCTAATCACCATGATCATCGCTGGGTGCTGTGTTGGTTTGTGCAGCAGTGTGGCTGGATTGACGTTTGCAAAATGGATCAATCGTCGGATGGAAATTCCCCTCCGCGATAGTGCCGATGCTAGCTTGGATGAGTTGGAAACCCAAGCAAAGCGAAGCGAACAAGACCTACCACCATTTTGGTTGTCACTGCTGCCCATCATTCTGCCCGTAATTCTAATCGCGTGTGCAACGGCTACAAAAACATACTTCAAGAACCTTGGGGGAACTGAACCCGCACAATGGATTGAGACGATCCGACCTACCGTCGAGACACTTGGCGATAAAAACATTGCGCTAATTATTGCGGCGCTCGTTGCAATGGGAACATTATTAACTCGGCCAAATATGACTCGCAACAAACTGGCTACTGCAATCTCAGCCGCTTTATCCAGCGGTGGCATCATTATTCTCATCACATCGGCTGGCGGCGGATTCGGCGCAGCTATTCGGCAGAGTGGAATTAAGGAAGTCATCGCAGGTACCGGCGCTGAAACAGCGACGATCGGGACACTGTTACTAGTCTTTGCACTCACGACACTTATCCGTACCGCCCAAGGATCGTCGACCGTTGCCATGATTACCGTGGCCAGTATCTTTTCACCACTAGCACTGCAGCCGGAACTATTGCCTTATCACCCCGTCTATTTAGCGTTGGCCGTGGGATGTGGCTCCAAACCAATTGCTTGGATGGCAGACAGTGGATTTTGGGTTATATGCAAAATGAGTGGCATGACAGAGTCCGAAGCGCTGCGGACCATTACACCTATGAGTATCATCATGGGGACAGTCGGACTCGGTGCGACCGTGACTGGAGCGTTATTATTTCCGCTTGTGTAAGAGTCGCAGCAACACTATCTTTTGTAAATCACATCAACTTCCTCTAATTTCCCTAATAACTAAAACATGTCCGACGCGCAACTGAACACTTTACGACTATACACGAATATTTCCAACGCAGCATCGGGCGTTGATGCCTTTCAAAGTGCGCGACGGCTGGGTGTTTTTAATGTATTGAAAAATGGACAACAGACGGCGGTTCAAGTCGCTAACGCTTGCAACTTAAACCCCGAACGAACCGAAATTCTACTTGAACTATTGTGCGGACTATTAATCCTCGAACGTTATCAGGACGACTATGCATTAAGCCAAATGATGCATCTATTGACTTCGCATGATGACGATTTAGGGCAAGCTGACCGAACCAATATTGATGAGTTCATGCAGTCCGAGCAACCGTGCGAGAACCGGACCGTGGCTTATCGCAATCGCGTTTCAACTGCCCAATGGCGAGCGACGCCGGCGGCCATGGATATTGTCAAGTATTTAAGTTTGAGCGAACAAACGGAACCGTTAAATATACTCGATGTTGGTTGTGGCACCGGTGTGTGGAGTTTACCGATCGCTCGACAAGATCCCGCAGCGAGGATCACTTTTGTAGATCATCAGGAACCCGTCGATGTCGCTTGTCGCACGGCGGAAGCTGTTGGAATGGAAGGTCGTTTCGCCACCATCATCGACGATCCCTTTGCGGCCGATCTCCCTAAATCACAATTCAATTTAGCCGTAATCGCAAACCTGTTGCATCTGACTCCCGCCGACCAATGGAAGTCTTTTCTAGGCAGAGTGGTCGAGGCAATCGCCCCCCGGGGACGGTTATTAATTGTGGATGTATTTCCAGGCCAAGAAAGTGGCGACATCACCCGGACTACATTTGAACTAGACCTCCGCATGTACGTTCCCGGTGCGGCCTTGTGTGACCCGCTAACTCTACAGCAAACCCTCATCGACTTGGGCACCGAAAAACCTTTGTACGCCCACATCGACGCCGCCCCCAACATCTACGGAATGATGTTAGCCACCATTAACGACTGACAGCCAAAAGTAACAAATCCGTTTGCATGCCGCAATTTAACTCACCGTTTTCTAGTCAGTTCATTATGGTGATTGGAGTTTGCCCTCCGCAGCGTTGCGGAGTTGTTAATCTAAGGTGTGGTTTCCAATTGTAACTGCGTTAGTTCCGGCAAACAGCGATAACGAATCGGCTGTAAACCGCTAATGCCGCGAGTCACATGTAATGTCGTCTCACGTTGATAAAACACACCACTCGCATATCGCACGCCGTAGAGGCTAGGAGTCACGATCGGCCCGACAAACGGGACGCGGATTTGCCCACCATGGGCGTGACCGGCGAGCATCAGATCAAATCCATGATTCTGCCCCCAGCCAAACAGATCAGGCGTATGTACCACAGCTAAACGTAAGTCAACTTTTCCAGCCGGAATATCTGGCGCATTTCCAATCCATGGTTGTTCATTTCCGGATAACAAAACCCGATATCCTTGAACCTCTCGAACGACGGATTTCCCGCCAAGGTCAATACACCCCGCCCGCGCCATCGCCTGTCTAACAATATCACTGCTCTGATGGCGAATATCATGGTTTCCCAACACATAATACACGTTTCCTTGATTTGCAATAATTGAGAACAAATCCTCGATCCATGGTAGCGACTCAGGGTTATCAATAATATCGCCTGTCACCACCACCAAATCAGAATTCAAGCTAACAACACGTTCCATCAAAAATTCAAAATACGCTTTGCCTAGCATTCCCGTCAGGTGCAAATCCGAAAAGTGTGTGATGGTCATTCCATTGAGTGCCGCTGGTAATCGTTCCATTAAGATCGATTTCACATTGACCTCTAACTTTTGCACTTCATTCCAGCCGAATCGAGACCAACACAGGACGGAACCCGCGGACACACTATGGATTTCAACTACCGCTTGTACATCAATACAACACCTCCTCAGTAACGACCATCGTGATTCGCAGCGATCCCGCCACACATGTAAAACACGCAACCCACCTGTAACAACAAGCACTGCTATGACCACTGCGTAATACCCAACACCGCTCAGAACCTGCGAACTTACCAATACAATCGGCGCCCCTAATACTGATCCATCTTGATCTGGCTGGTATGAGATCCAAGCAATTGCCGGATAAACACCTCCGATGAATGCCCCCAAATAGATAAACTTTTTAATAACCCGTTCCCAGCGGTGGGTAATTCCGGATCCCTGTAGGCGATTCATGGCAATCGTGCAAATCGCGATATGACCGAGCATTGCCGCTATATAGATCAGACAATTCAGCAGCAGAGTGGCGAACATTTAAGAATTAGAACCGGATGCAGGCGATGAACTTCCATGCAATTTGAGAACCGTTTCCATAACGTCCAAGAGCTGGACAAGTCGAAACGGTTTATACAAAATAGCATTCGCATGTAATCCTGCTTGCCGCGATTTAACAATCGAATGCCCTGGGTCATAACCAAAGCCTGTCATTAGAATAAGTGGGACGACGTCCAGCATTTCCTGCAACCGCAACATTAATTGATACCCACTGAAATCTGGTAATCCAATATCGGAGATTATCGCATTATAGCTTTCATTGCTATCGGTGTTGCGAACCATAAAAACCGCTTCGCCTCCGGTCTCAGCAGTCTCGACGATACAGCCGAAGCGTTCCAACAATGAATGGGCGTCGTTACGCACCGATTCGTCGCTGTCAACAACCAACACTCGCTGTCCAATCAAAAACGGATGGCGTTCAAGAGCAACACCCGAGGGAACTGCCTCGGCCGGAGCCATATCCTGACCAATCTTATGAATCACTTGCCGCACATCCCGCGCGTTTCGTAAAATTCTACGCAAACGCTTTTCGACTTCCGGCGCGTGGCCAATATAACATTCCATCACGTTAACCGCGTCGTTAAGAATCTTATCTATCGGCAGGGCGACTTCACGGTGAATTGCCTCGACGCTTTTTTGAGCAGCATTCGTTTTCTGAGCTACTAGTAAATCAAGCGTATTGAGTGCTACGGCAATGTTACGCACAAATAGTTCCAAAAAGTGCATATCACTTTCTGAGAACGAATCCTCTTCGGGGCTCTCCACATTAAACGTACCAATCACAACGGATTGCCATTTCAGCGGTACCGTTAAAGAGCTTTTGGCACCACTGAACGATTGAATAAATAGGGGATCATTCGCTACGTCCTCAACTAAATAACTTTCACCCGTCGCAGCCACATATCCAGTCACCCCATTGGCTTGCTTACTGACTACCAAAGAACGTTCTGCAGCTTCCTTGTCGATTCCAGCCGACAACAATCCTTGTAGTTTCCCCGTCCCTTGGTCTAGCAAGCGAATTTCCACATAGTCATAAGCCAAAATGGATTGCGTATAGTGCAGGATATTTGATTTCAGCAATTCAATTCGATCTTGCACATCCATATGGAACACTTCTTCCGGCGACAAGTTGGACAGCTCAACTCCCGCTTCATGAATTGCATTCAATTTTTGCCGATATCGTTCGTCCGAAGTTACATCCTGAACGAACACCAATATTTCTAAAGGCTCCTCAGACTCGACAGCATCTGACGCCACATTGGAATCGTTCATTAAGTTGGCTTGCACACGAAAAAACTGTTCCTCTTTTGATTTAATCAAACATCGCGCCGCACGAGATGATTTGATTGTTTTTAGACACGGGCATTTCATTCCCCCGATAATTTCTCCGTCACCCAAAGCATCATAAAGATTAAGGCCGACTGCATTTTCGCACTCGGCCCAGGTGTTCAGTTGTTGGTTTGCCCATAAAACATTTTGTTTTTCGTCGACGATCGCTACTCCCTGTGGAATTTGCTGTGTCGCTCGAATCAAGTCACTGATTCCACTTAGATTCGAACCATCACCGCTGCGACCCATAAAGACGCCGTCAAAACATTGCTCTCGCATGAGACGGCGAGCATCGTTCCAAGTCGCGGCGACTTCTAGATCTGCCGCGTTACACAAGTTCTCCGCTACTGACGAATCAGCTTCTGCGGACGATCCTACGACTAATATTTTGACGCGTTCAGTCAACACTCAACTCCACGGTTACAGCATCTTACCCGAGCGAGATTTTCCACCATATCCATTAAATGGTGGCTTCTCTAACATCGACTGCCGTAAAGTGAAAAATCCACTCTTATTCGCTTAGAAACACGCGTTCCGCTAACTTGGCAACAACGTTCACCGCTCTAAGCAACGCCAATATTATTAGTTTCTTTATACTCTCGTTAACAATCACCTCAACTACCGGCCCACAAAAAAAACTACCAAATATCACATTTTTAGTTCCTGCCCGTCATAACCCGACTCCGAACAATGAATATTGTTGTACCCACCTCAGTTTAGGCGATAAATATTACAACCTCTTTTAATTCTCTTCGCCCGCAAACATCACCACGCCTTCACTGGTCAGACCATGTTAAAAGCGCTAATACTCGGACTCGCAATTTCATGCCTGCTGCTTGGTATTGAATGCTTAGCCGTCGAACAAATCAAACTCGCTCAGGGTGACTCCCGAGTAGTGGTCATTCCGGAAATATTTGGATGGCTCCTGATTGGCATTGGCAGTAGCACAACCCTATACACATTAATCAACCGATCATCGTCACCGGCAAGCACCGATGACGACTTGAATTTCTCCACCGCCATTGACGCCGACGATGCTTCGGATTCGCATCACCAATGGGACACCACCGACTATGAAATAACTGAACATTACGACGACGAAGAGGACAATGAGCGTGAGGAACAATATCCTTACGATGAAGAAGACTACTTTGAAACTATCGAGGAAAATGAATCCGATCCGGAGTTCGACCTTGAAAAATTCAATCAACAGTTTGACGTCGACGAGTTACTTGAAGAATAATTAAATCAGCGATATTAAATGTATTCGAGATGGTACAATTTCCGTGCCCGAGTCAATTAGGGAACAACCGTGTATAAAATGGCCCAACTCCCCACACCTACTGACCACCCGACTGCCGACGTCATTATCTATGATGGTCAGTGTCAGTTCTGTACGCGCCAAGTCCATCGCCTGCACCGCTGGGACGGTAAAAACCGCCTAACTTTCGTCTCCCTGCATGACGAGAGTGTGGCTGAACATTATCCCGACTTACTGCACGAGGAGCTAATGCAAGCAATGGTGCTTATTGACCAAAAAGGCCAACGGCACCACGGCGCGTTTGCCGTCCGCGTGATCTCCCGCAGGCTGCCTCGACTATGGGGCGTCGTACCGTTGCTACACATCCCTTTTTCCATGCCTTTATGGCGCGCAGGATATAAATGGTTAGCCAAACGGCGTTACCGCCTCAATTGCGACGACGGTAATTGCGATATCCATTTTCGGTAGAGGGGCCTACGAAAAATATTCAACGGCATTACGAAAAATAGCCATGCCGGCACCTTCGTCTTGCAGTCCTTCACGCGTCCAACGGGGATGCTGAGTACCATCAATAAATCGCTCGGGATGCGGCATCAAGCCGAATACTCGTCCAGATGTGTCACACACGCCGGCAACATTTAATTCGGCTCCGTTTGGGTTATCCGGAAATCCCGCCGCATCTTCTCCTGCAGGTGTCGTATACGCCAATGCTAATTGACCGTTGCTTTGTAAACTAGCAGCAACCTGCTCACCATCCATAACAAACCGCCCTTCCGCATGCGCAATCGGTAAATATATCTGGTCCATTCCCCGTAGAAATACACACTTGTCCGAGGTCGTCTTTAAATGAACCCAACGATCTTCGTAACGACCATGGTCATTCCAACACAGCGTCGCCGGAGGATCACCATTTTCATTATCATCCAGCAAGATCCCTGACTTAATGAGTACTTGAAAACCATTACAGATACCCAGCAACAGTTTATCGCTAACTTTAAACTCCTGCATCACCTCCGCTAAATGATTACGCATCTGATTTGCCAGAATCCGTCCAGCAGCAACATCGTCACCGTAACTAAACCCACCGGGGATACAGAGAATCTGGAAATCCTTCGTCAAATCAGGATTTTCAAGGATTCGATTAATATGAATGCGCTGCGTCTCCGCACCCGCCCGCTCGAAAGCATGGGCGGTTTCAAAATCACAGTTCGTACCCGGTGCACGTAAAACTAAAACTCGTGGTGTTGCCATTTTTCTCTCTGCTTAAATCTAATTGGACTCGACGGCAAAGCGCCGCGTAATCTACCACCGTAGCGGTGATTGCCAAGCTTCTTTCAATTCCGCAATTGGTAAATCGACAGCAACAGCGTCGCCGTGGAAGATAGACAATTGCTCTGTTTCGTTGACCGCCCCCAGCAATTTACAAACTACGCCGGACATCGTCGCTTCAAATGCTTCTTGATTTTCGGGTTTTACTTCACAGACAAACCGCGTGTTGGATTCCGAAAACAGTTTCGTAACCAACTCAGTTTCACCGTCGAACTCGCCATCCGTTTCGACATTGGCCAAATCAACGTTTGCTCCTAACCCCCCAGCAAACGCCATTTCTGCTAATCCAACCG
>JABHUV010000101.1 GCA_018658605.1 Planctomycetaceae bacterium
AAAAACTATGGCTGCTAAGTACCGCATTAAACTACCTCTTGATAATTTTGATATCTGCACAATTCAACCGACTACAACGCTATAGAAAACTGCCAAGAATGGTAACGCCACATATCAGTCAGATGCCTTAATTATAGCGGATTTTACTGCTTGTTCACACTATCATCGTCGTTGCCATAAACGAAACTCACTGATTAGAAGGACAAGCAGACCAAAACATATTATATTGAGATAGTTAAGAACCCTCGGGGCAGCATATAATTTAATTTCGCACCTCCCATTAACCATTAATCAGAAAAAAGACATGAAACGCAATAACACCAATCGTCGTAACTTTCTCAAGGCCACTGCAACTGTTGCTGGTGGATATTGGCTTGGAACATCGGTGCCTGATGTCAGCGCTCGGTCTGCCAATGAAAAATTAAACATTGCCTGTATTGGTGTTGGTGGACGCGGTTCGGCAAATGTCGGTGGAGTGTCTGGTGAAAACATCATTGCAATGTGCGATGTGGATGAATCCAAGGCTGGAAAGCGATTTCAAGAATTCAACAAAGCGGGGAAATTTAAGGACTATCGAGTGATGTTTGACAAGGTCGGACAACAGATCGACGCGGTCGTTATTAGCACGCCAGACCATACGCATTTCCATCCAGCGCGACAGGCAATGCTCGAGGGTAAACACGTTTACTGCGAAAAGCCTCTAGCACATTCGGCGTGGGAGATTCGACAGCTTACAAGAATCGCTGCGCAAGCCAACGTTGCAACGCAATTAGGTAACCAACGGCACGCTAACGCCGGCATGGCTCGCGCTGTCGAAGCCGTGCAGTCCGGGATGGTTGGCAAAATTAAGGAAGTCTACTGTGCCATCGGCGGTTCACGTGGCATGCCTCCGATGCCTAAAGATTCCCCACCAATTCCAAATCATCTTGATTGGAACCTGTGGCAGGGGCCTGTTGCACAGCGAGAATATTCACCTGCCTATGTGCCCTATAACTGGCGATTCTGGTGGGACTATGGAACTGGTGAAACCGGTAACTGGGGATGTCATATTCTAGATATCCCTTATTGGGCATTAAAACTGAAGCATCCTACGCGTGTCGATCTCGATGTTGTCCCAACGGCAGACCAAATTGATGGCCAACGCACTCCAAAATCAATGAAAACTCGCATGGAGTATAAAGCGGAAAACGGACATGATTCGGTCATTCTGCATTGGTGGCACGGAGACATCAAAGAAGTCTTCGTAAAGCACAACGCTCACGCATATGGGAACACATTGTTCATCGGTGAAAAAGGTACGATATCAGCAGGCTTCAGCGGTTATAAAGCCAAGCTGAATGACGGCGACGAGCCGAAAGCTCCCAGTCCCTCAATTCCAAAGTCACCAGGTTTCTACAAGGAATGGATCAGCGCTTGCAAGGGAGGCAAACGTTCCACTTGCGACTTCGTGAATTATTCGGGAGCACTTTCCGAAACAGTTCTCCTAGCCAATGCAGCCTACCGCTCCGGTGGTGGCTTTGATTGGGATGCGACAGCCTTCAAGTCCAGTGGCAATGCCAAGGTTGCCCAATATATTAATGCTGAGTTTGCGAAGGGTTGGGAAGTCGACGAAGTCTAATTCAGGTCGTTCCCAAATTCCTCCCAGAAATTCCCGTCATCAACACCGCCCAGTGCCATACCGAACCTGTTAACTCAGGGCACTTCAAAAGGCAATCGGAAATTGAGTCATGCAAAAATTGATTACCGGAATACTTAATTTTCAAAACGAGGGATTCAATAACTATAGAACGTTGTTTGAAACCCTCGCCGAAGGCCAGAATCCACTCGCACTTTTCATCACCTGCTCCGACTCACGGGTGGATCCAAGCCTACTGACGGGAACCGATCCTGGAGATTTGTTTGTTCTTCGAACTACTGGTAATATCATACCACCCTACAAGAATGCACTCGGGGGAGAAGCGGCTACGATCGAGTACGCCGTGCAAGTCCTGAAAATACCCGACATTATCATCTGCGGTCACTCTCAATGTCGAGCAATGGGGGGATTACTTTCCCCAGAATCAATCGACGACTTACACGCGGTCAAAGCATATCTGGAACACGCTCAATCGTGCCTTTCAGTTGTTGAACAGAAGCACAGTCAAATACCCGACAGAGAAACGCGCCTCGCACGGACCATCGAGGAAAATGTCCTCTTGCAACTTGAAAACATTGCAACACATCCGTCGGTTGCGGACGCTTTTGGTCGCGGAGATTTGAAACTGCACGGGTGGGTATATAAGTTTGAGACCGGCGAAGTATCTGCTTACAACACAGAGAAGAATGCATTCCTTCCGATGCAAGACAATTCGCCTCCAATAGTCTAACTTTCCACACTCTGAGTTTGATATGGCTTGCTCCACAAACGTTTACCGCTCGATCGCCCACACTCGACTGGCGGCGGTAAAGTTTTTGTGATCGCTGAACGTCCACGTGATTTCCTTCTCTGTAGACAGGCGAAAAGCATGGGCGCCCCGACCTGAATTGCCACGCAGAAAATTGGTGACTAGTATCGAACCGTCCTGTAGTTGCTGGAGATTACAGGCATTGGTGAAATTAATTTCAGGCTGTCGTGCGCCGGTAAATTCCCAAACAATCTTCCCCTTACGATCTACCTCCAACAAGCGGGCTTGTGTACCGCAGGCCAACAGAGTGTTACCGTTTTGCAATCGCAAAAGATCCTGAATGGTGCCTTCTGGATAACGCCCATTTCCGGTTTTAGGCACTTGATAACGCCACACCTCTTTTCCGTTTTCATCAACTTCAAGAGCCGTCCCTTCGCCCCACAACTGGGCCAGATAATGATTGTCGCCGACAGCATACACATTTCCCAACTGGCCGTGATGATGGTTGTATTTAGCCGGGATTGGCAACCTTTTTTGAATCGTTCCATCCAGGCCCATCAAAATCGCCTCCGGGGGCATTTGGCCACTCACGATTAATTGCGATTTATGCTTAGTAATATTGATGATTTCTCTGTACTCTTTGGCGTAGGGCCAGGACCATTTCACGTTCTTTTGGAAATCAATACAGCGGATTTCCTGCTTGTCGGTAATGATTGGAAAAATGACCTCGTTGTCGTCCGTAACAACAAAGTCCCATACTTTTCCTTGTGGCGAGTGCTCCCAGACTATTTTTCCGTGCATGTCTATTTTAAACAACTTGAATCGCACATAGTCGCAGATCATCAGTTCAAAAGGATGTTCCGCGAGCGTCTCTTTGCCAGCACTGCCCTTGATTGACTGTTCGTTTTCCTGAGAACGTGCAGTCTCACCTAGCCCCCCCATGATCGAGGCAACGCCAACGGTTTTCAAGAAGTCGCGTCGTTCAGTTTGGTTACTCATGGAAGTTATCCAGCGTTGATAACAGTCGGATCATTTCGATTCACTAAGCTCGATGCGAGTGTAGGGGCTCGATATATATGTTGGGTAACTACGGCCTCGATACGCTATCGACTTACGGTGGTTGCTGAAGAGATCAATTCTTGACACCGAGGATTCGATCTTGATCTCTGTGGTCCACACGCCTCGCTTCGGATCGCGAATCATTTCTTTCGAATTCTCATCGGGGATAGGCTCCTTTAGATACCGCGGACTTCCGTCAGCGCCGCGATCGTTGATCCACCAAATACGACCTGTTTCTTCGCCGGAATCGAGCGCGAAGCGAACTGTTATTCGTAGGATATCATTGTCGATCTGTGTTTCGATCGTTGGGGGAGACAGCATCGCCACTGTAAATTCATCCGGAAAAAAATGTCGCAATAACAAAGCGGTTTTGTTTTGCTGATCACGCTCCATTTTTGGGTGTCCCTTTTTTCCATGACCACTGTTAGCTCCCAAGTAAATAGGAATCGACGGGTGATTTGCTCCTCCCCAAGCCATATCGTAGGCCACCATGTCGTGGGTACCCGGGTGAAACAGCATTTCTACTCCCCGACTGCGAAGATCCTTTAAGTTTCTCGAAATAAATACTTGATCTGAAATATCTTCCGCAAAGCCTTGTAAGTCTTCCCATGTATGCCCAGCGTTAAGCGCGCGCTGGTTAAAATTGGGTCCAAAATGCCCGCCAGAGAAACCTCGTAGCTGACCTCCCACTGCGAGGTGTTGATCCCAGGCCTTTTGATCACAGAGCCGAAGCGGCGAATCCCAGATGGGTGATACGGTCGCGTGCAGAGCCGTCATGCGGTCGTCGTGGATGATTGCCATCGAGGGCGAGGCTCCGTTTTTGGACGCGCCCGTCACAGCGACTTTACCTTCTTCGAAATGATCCGACTCCGCATAGGCTGTCGTCACGGCTCGCATCAACGTTGCTGGCCAAGCCCAATACTGAATTTTCTGATGAGGATTTAACGTCTTCGCAAAGCGCGCTTCGGCAGCACCTCCCAATTCAACTTCGCCGTAGGATCCAGGATCCTGCACGACAGTCATGACCAATCCAACGCCACCCCTGAGTAATTCCAAATTCGTTCCCCCTGGGCTTACTTCGCGTTGAAGACTAACCGGAGAGTTGCCGCCGGTGAGATGAAAACCGTGTGCTTTGCGATCAGCCGGAACCACCATTCGAACTGGCACTCGATAATCCTGTCCCTTCCAAATTTCCCCGACGTTAACAGTCACGAGCTTTTGCCGGGTCACGACGGGTCCCTGGACCGTCCGCCACGGTTGCACAACTTCAATTTCCAATGTGTCCGGATTACTAATAGCTCGCATATCAAACACCTGCTGAGCATGCGCAGGTGTTGAGAGCATCAAAACAAATCCAAGTAAACAAAGCTGGATTCCTTTTCGAATAACATGAAATGCATTGCCGCGAATCGTGTAACTGCAACTATAGAATTTGATTATCAAAACTTTCCTTTCAGACACTAATCGTCCTGACATTTAACCGGGACAGGCGGGCTATGCAAGTACTGCAACTTCCTCTCGAAATCCTCACCAGCCCAAATTGCAAAAGAGACCTTACCATCGGTCGGATTGCAAGGAATTTCAAATTTCACAACCAACATCCCTTTACCCTCAACGGTAATTTCGCGTCGATCCACTCGGGCACCCTTGTTGCCTTGTTTCAGCGTGATTGTAAGACTGACTTTGCCATAGGCTGCGGGCACATCATGTTTGAGGGAATACTCGACGGTCGTTGCGGCCGTGACCTCTTTTGGGAAAACTGCGCTGAAGACGTCTTTTTTTACCGGCTTGGGCCCTTGGGTCTTTGGTTTCTTGTTTTTCGAACCACGAGCTGCGGAGGCTGCTTCCATGGCCACCACGTACGCCTCTCTGGCGTCGGCATTCGTTCGATTGCGGTACATCGGCAACATATGGTCGTTTGTCTTTTCCATCCACACTAATAACCTTTGCCGCTGTTGCTCAATGACCGCTTCGTATTTCTTTTCGTTGATCAGATTGTGCAAACACGCAGGATCCATGACCACATCGTACATTTCCTCGACGACTCGATGTTGATATAACTCCAGTCGCTCAGCCAGATAGGCATCTGTCTTGGCCAAAGCGGCCAGTCGTCGGTAACTGCTTGTCCCCGTGGTTGCCGTGGCAAACACTCGCGTGCCGTTGGACCACGGATTAAAGATATAAAGAAATTGTTTGGTCTGTATTGCCCGCATCGGGTCGCGTGACCGACCGGCATTCTCATTGTATTCTTTAACGACAAACTCGCGATCCGCTTGCGTTTCGCCTTGGACAATTGCGGCAAAGGATCGTCCGTCCATCGACGGATGCTTCGCAGCGCCGGTGATGTCCATAATCGTTGGCAACAGGTCGACCGCCGAAACCATGTGTTGCTTATCCAAGGTGTTGGACTGCGTCACTCCTGGCCAATAGACCGCCAACGGTGTGTGCGTGCTGTGGTGATACAACTGCGTCTTGGCGAACGGTAGCGGCATTCCATGATCCGACAGAAAGATTACCACGGTTTGCTCTTCCATTCCGGATGTCTTCAGCGAATCCATAATACGACCAACGCAGTCGTCAGACCGGCTTACGGAGCAATAGTACGCCGCGAGTTCTTCTCGCACGACGGGATCATCAAACAGGAAGTCGGGGATCGGCACCTCGGCCGCTTGATAAACCTGTGAGGGTTGGAAGGGGTCGTTGCTGCCTTTATAGAAGGGCTTATGTGGGTCGGCGACATTGATCATGACGCAAAACGGTTTGCCAGCCTTTTTCGCAGCCGCAATCGCACGAGAAGTCGCAGCACCATAGGCCGCGGGATTTTTCTTATTGTACGGTTTTCCGTCAGGATCCGTGTCGAAGACTTCGTCCCAGGCATAGGGGTTATAGGGGTTCGAGTGGCTCGTCTTGCCGCTGATGGCTGTAAAATATCCCGCCGACTTCATTACATCCACCAGATGTGGTTGCGG
>JABHUV010000143.1 GCA_018658605.1 Planctomycetaceae bacterium
ATCCTTAACATCACTGTTGGGGTCAACATGTTTGCGTATATTAGCACTGTTGTTTCCTCCGTACGGGTCACCGGGAATTCCATCCCAGTGATAGGGTTCGGTATCACGCAAACCCCGAATGGGCATGGTACTACGAGGCATAATCTGGTTACCGCCGGTGACGATGGGTGTATTAAGAACCCACAATAATTGGTCCGTATGTCCGTCGGGGTGACAACTAGCACAAGAGTAAGTTCCGGTTGTGGAAGCCGCTGCCGTATTAAACGCGATGCGACCACGCTTGACTTCAGAATCCGTAGAATCGTGGAGTTCGATTGTTTCGAGCACTTTTAGTTTCGTGGGGTTGGATACATCTAGCAGTGACACGGTGTTGGCGACTGCGTTAAGAACCCAGGCTTGAGACGCTTGGCCGTTGGAATCAGATTGCAGAGCGATGCCACGTGGTACTGCGCCGACGTGTACGCGTCCAAGTATTTCGCCTGTCGCAACATCGAGCGTAAAAATTGTATCGGAACTGGCCGCCGATGCGACGATCGTTGTATCGTCATCACTGATCTGGATCGCAAAGGGAGTTGCCAACGCCATTTCTCTATCTGGGTGGTTTGGTGGGAGTGGTTCCAGTTCAAAAAAATCTGGTTTTTCCGGTTTGCCATCTTTAAAAACCACACTGGTGATTTGGTTAAGGAAAGCTCGGTTCTCCAGTTCCTTCAGACCGTGTTTTTTTGTACCGGATTTGCCGTTAGCGTCATTACGAGCATCGGCCTGTGCAATAAATACTTTTCCGTTGGAATCAATCGTGAGTCCGTAAAGCAACGTACCCAGTGTATCAACTACTTCGACAAGCTCATCAGTGTTCGTGTCGAAAACGTATAAATCACGATCTGGTACTTCGGGATGCTTGATGATATCCGTCACGTGCCCCAGCGACAAAACGTTGTTCACCGCGATTGAGTGTTGCCAGGCGTCAAACGTTTCATATTCTTTATCCAGTTCGCCGGTACCACCGGAAAGCTGGGATTTATTGTTGGATTCAAATGGAATGACATACAAACGATCACCTCGAACGGCAATCGCGCGGGGATCCTGTGCCGTGATGGGCAGTAACTTGGTGACCTTGCGACGGGCTACATTGATAACTGCGACAGCGTTTTCAGAAGAAAGAGCAACATACGCTTTGTCGTTACTAGCAAACGCAATGCCAACCGGTTCATCGAAACGAGTTGATTTATTGGTTGGGTGGAATCGTTGTACTGTGGCGACCACCTGCAGGTAAGATTTGCTTTTCGGTTCCGTGTCAATAATGCTGACCGAGTCGGAAACGTGATTCGCCACCCAAACCTCTTTACCATCGGGTCGTGCGGCGATGCCAACTGGGTCAATACCGACCTTGACGCGACCGATGATTTTACGGCTTTTGGTATGAATGACATCGACCGTATCGTCGGGCGTGTTGACGACGAAAACGAGACCGTTGCTAAGGGCAATCGGAGACGCATGTGGACTCATATACGAGGAATGACTGATCGGGGTTGGTGGTAACGGAGAATTTGAAGTCTTAATGGCTGGAGATTTACGTGATGCAGTTTCGTTTTCTGCCGTTTCCAGCGATGCCGTTAGTGCGGTAAGCAGCAGCAGACTGGTGGTAATGGCGGTTAAACGCATGGTTTCACTCCGATCTAATTTAAAGTAGTTACCTGAATATAGTTTAAGATAAAAAACACTGTAATTACATGACAAATCGTATTATTACGTAACCTGTGGAATTAGCTCAATTTTGCCGGAATGAATTCTTTAACCGGTTGTTCACTGCCTAACGAAGTCGCATCGCCAGACAGTGAACCATGGCCAACCGGCGTACGTCTTGTTGATGGTCTAGCTTTCGACTTGAGGGTAAGACCAACCGCCCTTGTAAACAATCCGCTACTCGACTCCAGAATTGGACATTATATTTGTTGAATTTTAACTTTGTTTTTCTGATGGCGTTTCCATATTTTTAGACCCAGAAAAACTTCCGTCGTTTCCAGTGTTTTTCTTGCAACTCTTCTGGGCAACTAATAAACTCGACTCCGGCATTTAATCTCCTTAATGGGGCGAGCCATTCGACTAAGTGTTTTCCGGAAAGTGAGTGCTCTGGTTCTGTCAGAAAAGTTGCTGGACTGGGACGCGTTTGAAAAACGCCTAGCGGTTTTCAAACGCCTTGTTGAGTTCTTTCAGGAGTTAGATGAGTTGTCCTGCAGTGTTGAGATAGATGAGATTTCGGTTTTATATTCTGTTGGAACAAGGCAATACAAATGCTTTATGTGGTTCGGTTGGATCAACGCCCCTTCTCAGTTCGCCGAGTTGGGTTTTTTGAAACCACGTTGCCGACTGTCTGCAACGATAGATATTATCTTGACGCAATAAAATCTGATTAGTAAACTTGTCAGCGTTAATCTCGCTCACCATAAGGAGTCTTTCGATGAAGTGCGTTTCCGTAACAGCCTGTGTAATTTTGTCCGCTTTATTGGGTTGCGATGTAGAGGTCAAGGTTGGAGTCGGTGACGAAGGGGGCACTTTTGAGATTCGTACTTCAGAAACGGAAAGCCCGCCTGATGATCTTGGCGAGAAGTAGTGATCGAGATATGAAAAAAGCAATAAATATAATGTCCAATTCTGGGGCCGAGTAGCGGATTCTTTGTATGAAGCGTGCGGCTCATGTTCTAATATCTAATAGAACTCGCTTGGCTTGATCACTACCACACATTTTTTTGAGCATCCCTATGAACGTCTTCAGATATATTCTCGTGTTAGCGTTGTTGTTTCATGTAACTTTTCTCTCGGCACAGTCGCCTCAGGACAATTGGCATCAATGGCGAGGACCCAACAATACAGGTGTCTCTACCACGGCAAATCCTCCTGTTAAATGGAGCGAAACAGAAAATATCCAATGGAAGATTCCCATCGATGGCAATGGCAGTTCAACTCCCATTGTCTGGGGTAACCGCGTGTTCATCTTGACGGCCATCAACACAGAAATCGTCGATCCCAATCTTCCCAAACCAGAAGACCAACCGATGCGTGTCTTCGGAATCAAACACCCCAATACCCAATATCAGTGGGTAGTGATTTGCTTAGACCGAAAAACAGGTGACGAACAATGGCGCCGGACATCTGTCCAGAGAGTTCCTCACGAGGGACACCATGGTGATAATAATTTCGCTTCCGCCTCACCAGTTGTGGCCGACGGAAAAGTCTATTGCTGGTTTGGGTCCGCTGGTCTGTTTGTCTACGAATTGGATGGTACGCCGGTTTGGAATCGGGACCTTGGGAAAGTTTATATGGGAGCGGCTCTTGGCGAAGGCTGTTCGCCGGTGGTACATGGAAACAGGGTGATCATTGTTCGAGATCAGCAGCGTCAATCGTCGATCGAAGTCCTCGACACTAAAAACGGAAAAACCATATGGAAATCCGAACGCGAAGAGGGCAATACTTGGGCCACACCAGCGATCGCCGAATACAACGGCAAGGTACAGGTGATTACGTGCGCGTCGAACTATGTTCGCAGCTACGATTTGGAAAATGGCGAACTGATCTGGAAGTGTAGCGGACTGACCGGAAACGCGACCCCCTGTCCTATTGTAGAGGATGATCGTGTCCTAGTAATGACCGGTTACAAAGGGCATTCCGCGATGTCGTTGCCAATTACTGAGACCGGTGATCTTTCCGATTCCGATAAAATATTTTGGACCCATGATCGCGGCACACCCTACGTTCCTTCTCCCGTATTGTTGGAGGGAACGTTGTTTTTTAACCAGTCCAATAGCGGGATTTGGACCGCGCTCGATTCCAGTTCAGGCAAAGTAGTACTTGAACGAACACGATTACCGGGAATATCAAAAATCTATGCTTCTCCGGTTGTTGCTCAGGGGAATGTCTATGTGACAGGTATCGATGGCCTGACGTTGATTTTAAGACCAGGCAACGCCCTTCACGTCGTCGCCTCCAATAAATTAAATGACACGTTTAGCTCGTCTGCCGCAATCGCCGGAAAGCAACTGTTTTTGCGAGGAAACAAGCACCTCTATTGCATTTCCGAAACTCCGTAGCCTATTGGATATTGTCTGCCAGTCCTCGGCAACTTAAACTAGCTCCGATTGTTGCGGTTCGCTATAATGCGGGTAACGCGATAAAAACAAATACAGGAGTCGATCGTTGGCTTGTGCAAACACCAAACTTAGTCGCCGCCAGTTTTTTCAGGCTGGCGGACTATCAGTGGGCGCTCTGTCGCCGCTGGGTATTTCACTTGCGGACGTACTTGCTGCTGAGTCAACGGCGCTGGGCACCAATAAAAAAAACATCAACGTCATTTTTATGTTTCTCCAGGGTGGTGCGAGTCATTTGGACATGTATGACTTGAAGCCCGAGGCGCAACGAGAAATACGAGGACCCTACGATCCGGTCAGTACAGTCGTTCCTGGTATTCAACTTAGTGACCAACTCCCCCTCTTATCAAAACACACCGACAAGTTCTCGATGATTCGGTCGATGCACACCTACACTTCCAAACACGGAGAAGGTGATGTGCACATGATGTGCGGCACCCCCGTGAATCGCGACCTGCAGGGGCCTGGCATCGGCGCTGTGCTAAGCCAGCAACAACGCCAGCAAGCACCTATTCCGCCATTTATTCATTTTGGCAATATGAAACATCCCGCCTACACGGCTCCGGGGTACGCAGGAGTCCTTGGCCGCAGTTTTGACCCGTTTTTGGTAACACAAGATCCGAACGCATCTAATTTCTCCGTGAGGGAATTCGACGTTCCGGAAGATGTCGATGTTGGGAGAATTCACAATCGGAAAACCCTGTTGTCCTCTCTGGATCGCTATCAACGAAAGGCAGAAGCCCAATTGGATTTTGCACGGTCCCATGACGATTTCACTGCCCAGGCTTTAAGTCTGTCAACGAGTCGTGTTGCAAAACAGGCCTTTGACCTATCCAAGGAAAGGGATTCTCTCCGCGATCGTTACGGGCGTGACCGTGTAGGGCAGAGTATGCTGATGGCACGACGTTTGGTGGAATCTGGTGTCCGCTTTGTGACAATCCAAGGATATGTTGACACTGGGATTTACGCTTGGGATCACCACTGGGGGATCTTCGACCATTTGGATACACAACTGCCTATTTACGATCGCAGTTATGCCGCTTTGCTGGAAGATCTCCATGACCGTGGCATGTTAGATTCAACAATTGTTATAACCGCCGGCGAATTTGGACGAACGCCTCGTATTAATGATGAGAAACGAGGTCCCGGGCGAGACCATTGGGGACGCTGTTTCACCGTCACTGTTGGGGGCGGCGGCATCAAAACAGGCATGGTAGTCGGTTCGAGTGATTCAGTTGGTGGTGTACCTGAGGACCGCCCTGTTTCTGTGCCAGATTTCGTGGCGACCATTTACCATGCCCTTGGACTCGACTCCAGTCGTGTAGTGATGGCTCAAGGGCGACCGGTCAAAATGTTACCCGAGGGAACTCCGGTTCGAGAATTGATGTAGAGTTTTCAAAATCGGACGAGCCACATCCTAGTCACGCGAGAATATCATGGATGACTTTGCCGTGGACATCCGTTAGCCGGAAATCACGACCGCTGTAACGATAGGTGAGTTTTTCGTGGTCCAGTCCCATGATGTGCAGCATCGTCGCGTGTAGGTCATGCACGTGTGCTCGGCTCTCAACCGCCGTCAATCCAAACTCATCGGTAGCTCCGTAAGAGAAGCCCTGCTTGACTCCACCACCGGCCATCCAGATCGTAAATCCATAATGATCGTGATCGCGTCCTTTTTGCCCTTCGGAAGTTGGAGCACGGCCGAATTCCCCCCCCCACATTACCAACGTGTCCTCCAACATTCCACGCTGTTTCAAATCCTGCAGTAATGCTGCAATGCCCTGATCGCACGCATCGGCCAATCGTTTGTGACCACCGACGATATCGCCGTGCCCGGTATCCCAGGCAATGTCATATCCATCGATGGATAGCGACAGTTGTACCATCCGCACACCGCGCTCGACCATCCGCCGCGCTAACAAGCAGCCTTTTCCGTATTGTGTAGGCCCGTACAAGTCCAGTGTTTTTTGTGTCTCACGCGTGACATCGAATACATCCGGTACGGCAAATTGCATCCGAAAAGCCATTTCCATCGCCGCAATATTGGATTCGAGGCCGGCGTCCTGTTGCTGATTTCTCAGATCGATATTATTGAGCTGTGTTAGGAGATCAGCCTGTTGGCGTTGCGAAGATCGTTGTAAATATTGATTTTTCAGATCCGCGACGACCCGATCCGGATGCATCGAGTTGATATTCACATAACAACCGCTGTAGGCGCCTGGAAGAAAGCTGTTACCGTAGTTGGCAGCCTTGCCTCGTGCCTGTGCATGCGGTGACAACGCAACGAATCCAGGGAGGTTATCGGTTTCCGCACCTAA
>JABHUV010000393.1 GCA_018658605.1 Planctomycetaceae bacterium
CAGCGCGAGCTGCCTCACGAGTCTCCAGTGCGACAGGTTCTCCGTCCCAACCTTCTAGCCGAATTCTATCGGCAGCATCCCGACCATTTGTAATGAGTCCTATTTGCTGCCCCATGACTTGCACCGCATTGGCTATCGACGTTGCTGCGGTGACAGCCAATTCTGATCGGAACGGTTCACCGTCTCGCGGATAGGCCTTGCGGCGGAATTCCATCATGATCGTTACGCCGGCAACCGATGATGCTTCATAGATTTTGCTATGCAATTGTCCTGTTCGAGCTGTAGCTCGCCAGTGAATGCGACTCAGTGGATCACCGTTTTGATACGCTCGGACACCGGCGATCCTCGTTGGGTCTTCAAAAAGACGGTGCGTCATTTTAATTTCGCCAATAGGGCGACGTGAGGCTAGATCATAGCCATCTAGGGGGACAATGCGGGGATACACAGTAAGAAACTGTGGTGCGGCGGCGATTTGATAGCGACGGTGCAAGCCAAATAAATCACCGGTCTCAAGTATTGTGGGGCCGAGTTGATAATATCCACGACGGTTGCAGATGAAGGAATACTGCAATCGTTTATTTTGATTTGGCTTTAGCATCGTGAGTTTAACGCGGCTGTCCTGTAGATCTAAACTCGGCGGGTTATACAGCAAGGCTTGTTCCGGAAGTGCATCTTCGAGCAATACCCAAGGGATCGGCAATGCACCGGTGTTGACGAGATCCAAGGAGACTCCGACACGATCATTGATGTTTGCCATTAATTTAGAACAAGAGCGTTCGGCTTGAAGTGCATTTACCCAGCGGTTAGTCAAATAACGACTGGCGACGATAATCGTCAAGAGGGTATACATTGCATAGGCTAGCAAATCGGACTGAATTAGGAACGAAGCCGCGAGGATCGCGAGGGCAGCGATAATCCATTTCCAATTCATAGAATCCTAGCCATTTTGAGCCATGGTGGGCACTGCTATTTCTGCAACGATTTCATCGATTACGTACTCGGCTGTAATCTTACGCAAGCGAGCATCAGGTGTGAGGATGACCCGATGGGCCAGTACAGGGGTTACGATGAATTTGACATCATCGGGTTGCACATAGTCCCGACCTCTCATTGCCGCAAGTGCTTGACAAGTGCGAAACAAGGCAATCGACCCCCGCGGGCTAGCACCCAGTCCTAAATTTTCACAGTCTCTGGTCGCATGAATGATTTCCATGAGATACTGCCGGACCTTTGGGTCCACGTGCACGTTGCGAACTGCGATTTGGCATGCCACTAGTTCTTCCGCTGAAACCACGGGTGATATTCGATCCAGTGGGTGCTCGTGCTGTAACATCTCGAGCATTTTCAACTCATCATCCATGCTAGGATATCCAAGTTGCATTTTCATTAGAAAACGGTCGAGTTGAGCTTCTGGAAGGGGAAAGGTCCCTTCGTGGTCGATCGGGTTTTGGGTCGCAATGACCAAAAAAGGCGGTGGCAACTCATGTGAAACACCGTCAACGGTGACTTTCGATTCGGCCATGGCTTCGAGCAAAGCAGCTTGAGTTCGAGGGGTTGTACGGTTAATTTCATCAGCGAGGATTAGTTGTCCAAAAATCGGACCTGGGCGAAATTCAAATTCTGTTGTTTTAGGATTGAAAATCGAGGCGCCGGTAACGTCCGTCGGCAGGAGATCGGGCGTACATTGGATTCGTTTAAACTCACATCCGACACTGCGAGCAAACGCGCGGGCCAGAATTGTTTTGGCGACTCCCGGAACATCTTCTAATAAAATATGGCCTTCACACAACCATGAGACAATTGACAGAATGAGTTGCGGTCGTTTACCAACGATGACCAACTCAACATTATCGATAATTCTTTTAGCAATATTGGTAATGTCAGTCATGTAAGACAGTGATTTTCTTTAAAGTGGAAGGTTCGATCACAGCCTGTAGAGCGACTGTGATAAAAATGGTGCTAAAATCAATATTCTGATTCTAACGTGAATTTTGGATTATCGTTGATGAATTGTTTTATCTTTTCGTCCTGATTCCATGCGATGGGCAGAAACTCTAATGCTTTTTCAATCAACTCGGGAGGTTCAGCTGTACTA
Source organism: Planctomycetaceae bacterium (assembly GCA_018658605.1). Next base: position 2,096 of record JABHUV010000393.1, read on the forward strand.
AATCTAAGGAATCCATGCCCCGCATCACCAAAACACTCTCCGCCTAAGCAGGCGACGCCGAAATCATCATCGGCAGCAGTCAATAAATACATTGCTAGGCCATGCGACGTAATGCCGTGGCGATTGCATATTTCTGAAACATTGGGGAAGACATAAAACGTGCCACCGGGAATAAGGCATTGAACTCCGTCGAGTTCATTCAATTTAGTTGCCAGGGAAACAACTCTCTCTTGAAAAATGGCCATCGTGTCATTGCGTTCGCTGCGGTCGTTGCGCAGCGCCGCAGCACCTGCGATCTGCACAAACGGAGGAACGCAAGACAATGTACTGTTGGTAAGCTTGGCAATCATCTCGATCATGCGTTTGCTACCTACCGCATATCCCAATCGCCAACCACTCATGCTGAATGACTTACTAAAGGTATAGCAGGCCAAACATTGTTCGAGCATGCCGGGCTGGGCTAGCAGCGAATGGTGTTGACCTTGCCACGCCATTTGGTCGTAGGGTTCATCGGAGAAAACGATAATATTTTTACCACGTATCAAATCGGCTATCGCCGCTAAATCCGCTTCAGTGGTGACTCCGCCCGTCGGGTTATGTGGACTGTTGAGGAAAATAGCTTTCGGTTTGGGATCTGAATTCACAAAATCAGCGACATCTTGAATGTTAGGACGGAATGCGTCTTCCTGCCGTAATTCTGAATAGACAATGCGCCCGCCGCGACGCTCGATATTGGGAGGGTAGGTGGGGAAGTAGGGGCTGAAAACGAGGACTCCATCGTCAGGGTCAATAAATGCTTCGCAAAATAAAGTCTCGAATATCTTTGCCCCCGGGCCGGCGGTCACATTTTCAGCCAGTACGTCTAAACCATATTCTTCGTTTACGTAATCAGCAACAGCTTCGCGAAAATCGGGTATACCGATCGACGGACCATAATGACACTGGTCGTCCTGAATTGCTTGAATCCCCGCGGCTACTCCACTTGCTGTGGAGGGAAATGGGCTGTCTCCAATTTCTAATTCGACAACCGTTTTACCTTGCGCCTTCAGTTGTTTGGCAATTGCGAGTACGTCAAACGCTGTTTCGGTGGTTACGCCACTGGCGAAACTGCTAAAGGTGGGATTTTCTGGGGATGTCATGGTGTGTAGGTATCCAAGGGGTTGCTTTGTTATCCGAGAGCACGATTGTTAAATCGATGTTGCGATTATAGCAAACGGCGCTACAAATGAATACGAATGAACACCAATCCACACGCGTCTGCGTTTGAGGCTTGGAAATGGGTTAACATTAAATTACGAATCAGCACTGCGGTGCCTTTTGAAATTTGTATGTTCGTCGTGGTCTTAAAAATGTTACAATACAAGTCTGGTAAAAGATGTTCGATTGATTTGATGTACGAGAGGGAATTGGCGTGTTGCAGCTATTGGCAGGGCATAAACATGGACGTCGGGAATTGTTGTCTATCGGTACACTTGGTCTGTGCGGGTTAGCACTGCCGGATTTATTGAGAGCCCAGTCTACTAACAGTGAGGTTTTGCAGAACAAGTCAGTAGTTTTCTTGAATTTCCAAGGTGGTCCGACTCAATTCGAGTTATTTGACCCTAAGCCTAATGCTCCGGCGGAGATTCGCAGTATTTTCGGCGCAACGCCCACGACAATTTCGGGGGTGCAGTTTGGTAGCCAATTGCCTTTGCTTGCCAAACAAGCACATCGAATGGCAATTGTTCGTTCCTATCGGCATGGAATTAGTTCACACGGCCCAGCGGCCTATCATGTCATGGCCGGCGGTAATCCGACTGGTGCCATGATGGGAGCTTTGTATGCACGGGCGGCCGGTTTGTCAAATCCTGAAACCGGAATGCCACGTAATGCATTAATTACTGCGGCCGGAGTAGGGGAAGATTTTAAGGATCTCTATGCGTCGGTTGATCGAGTATCGCAAGTGGGGTCGTTACCTTCCGCTTACAAGCCGTTTAATTTAGGTGGCGGCAGCACTTTGATTGATAATATGAAATTACAATTAGAGCCGGAACGACTCGGTGATCGTCAGGGATTACTGGGAGCGCTCGACAAATTGAAACGCCAAGTTGACACCGCCGGAGAGTTGCAAGGTCAGGATCGATTTCAAGAGCAAGCCTTCCATGTGTTGACCCGTGGCGTATCGCGGGCGTTTGA
>JABHUV010000394.1 GCA_018658605.1 Planctomycetaceae bacterium
CGCTGCCGCAGAAATTGACGAGAAAAACGACCGCCTGAAGCCGGTGCAAATTCCAACGCGCCGAGACAGCGAGCAATTTAACCGAATTCATGAAACGCTCGCGCGGATTGAACTCACCGACGGATTGACCTTCGCGCAACTCATCACCGAAGCGCAATCTCGAATACCACGTGACGCAACCGTTTTAGCAATTATCCCTGGTGACAATGATCAAACAACCATTGCACTACAAAACATGGCGCGCCGCGGTTTCGCCGTTTCGGTAATGGTCAATGCTTTTGATCCACTTGACTATGCGCGGATCTCAAGTCCTCTCATCTCAGCAGGGATAGAAACCTATCACTTACGCGATGAAGAATCCATCGTTCACGTTTGCCGTAAACAAGCCGTCCGTTTATAAAACCCTCATCAGTTAGTCCCTCATCCTTACCTATCATGGCTGCACTCAGAAAAACAACTATCGACTATATGGTCATTGCGATCAGTCCGATTCTTGTTACCTGTATGGTAGCTAGCCTCGCTCTGTTTTTGTCAACAGTATTTCATCCAAGCCCTTTTGAAAGCCGCATCAACCTCGTAATTATCTTTTATTCCGCGGCTACCGTAGGAATTGCCCGAATTTCAATAGAAGAAGGTAAAGACAAAGCAGTACTTTACGCGATCCCCTTAGCACTTGTTACATTCATTGCATTTTCTGTCTTTAACCCGGCCGACGGACCGCTGTCTTATCTGGCACCGTTGGTTCACATCGGGTTAATCGCCATCACGTGGTGGTCCGCTCATAAACTGACATGGGATTCTACGGTCATCTTTGATCACGATGATTCGAGTGGACAAGGATTGCTGCAAAAAGTTGGTCTCGACAGTGATACCCGTGACCCCTCCGACCGAGAGTCTGAAGAGGTAGCCACTGACACCCTAGGAACGTGGTTCGAACGCTGGCAGATTAATCGCAAAAAACCACACACTCCCGGCGTTTGGGTCGTTTATTATTCCCTGGCTGCACTACCACTATTCGGGTTGGGCCAGACATTCATCCAAGTCGGGCATCAAGAACTCAGAACGTTCTGCTTCCAATTGGGGTGTATCTACGTAGGTAGCGGCTTAGGATTGCTAATGACCACCAGTTTCTTGGGTTTGCGGAGATACCTCCGACATCGAGATGTCGAGATGCCACAAGCCATGGCAAACATGTGGCTGACTGTAGGCTCCATCATGATCGGGATTCTTATGGTGGGTGCGTTAATCCTGCCAAGACCTGGTAACGGCCCCTCACTCAAGTTTCTAGCAGATGCCTTTGATAACGACGATTATGAAACGTCGGAACACGCGATCGGCAACGACGGTTTTGAGTCCGGTCCTAATGGCAACCAATCATCAAACAAAAATAGTGAACCATCCAGTGGCAAAGGAGAACAACAGGATGGCGGTGAGGGAGAACAGTCAGGTGAGAACGGCCAAGACGACGAGCAAGGCAATAGCGAAGGTGAACAGTCAGGTGAGAACGGCCAAGACGACGAGCAAGGCAGTGGAGAAGGTGAACAGTCAGGTGAGAATGGCCAAGACGACGAGCAAGGCAATAGCGAAGGTGAACAGTCAGGCGAGAACGGCCAAGGCGACGACCAAGGCAGCGGAGAGGGGGAACAATCCGGTGAAAGTGGTCAAGGCGACGGGCAAGGCAATGGAGAGGGAGACCAACAAGCCCAAGAGAGTGAAAATCAACCCGAGCAGAATTCGGCACAGGAACCCCCACCACAATCTACTTCCAATTCGAAAATCCTTGAAAACTTGGTGCAGTTTCTGACACTGTTGATCTGGATTATTGCTGGCGGAGCGTTACTCTATTTCTTATTCAAGAATCGCACATCGCTACTGAAAGCCGCGAGTGAAATGTGGCACGGATTTTGGGAATGGCTGAGCAACCTGTTCGCTGGTACTTCTAGCGAAACAGTAACTAAGGCTTCTGACATTTTCGAGACTATTGCCGAACGCCCGCAACCGTTCGCTACTTTTAACAATCCATTTCAAGGCACTTTGAAGATGTCGCCACGTGAAGTAATCCACTATAGTTTTCAAGCGCTCGAAGCTTGGGCATATGAGAAAGGCATTGAACGCCGTGGAGACCAAACGCCGAATGAATTCACGCGCGAGGTTGCGAATAATGCGCAAACCATTGGAACCAACATTGAGCAACTTGGTAAGCTATATTCCCAAGAAGCGTACGCTCCCAACAGCGTAGCGAGTTCCCATCTCCCAGAACTGCAAAGGTTCTGGTCCGTTTTGCTAACGACACCACGCACGCCTAGCTAATACAAAAGAAATATCGGCCCTCATGCCATTTTCACATTCATGTGAATTTGTGACCCTATTGGTGATTATCTTTCTCTAGCGGATCAACATACTGGCTATGGTTTGATCTTCGGCAGCGCGGCGATTGTCCGCGGCGACAACGTCGTAAGTTTTGTCTGCAGTACAAACCTGTACTCGATTTTCAGCACCCTCTACAGAACGACCATATCGACAAACTAAACCAACAGCGTATTCAATTGCTTCGCTGGTGGCAGGTCCCGTTATCAATGCACTTGGTCCAGTAAAACTTGCTGGTTCTAAAATCGCGGTGCTTGTCGCCTCAGGCATCGCATGGACATACTCAAGCCTGTCATTTTCTTGTTCGTCGCGACCTAGAATAACTTTGGTTGCTTCATCCCAGCGGAAGTGTCGTCCTAAGTTTAGGATTTCGTAGTCCCATCGCGAATCGTCAACTTGTATTTGGATTAAGTCATGCACTTTACTACCAAAACCTGGCTCAGTTAACGAACAACCAGTAGACGGCGTAGGAATCATATCCTCGGTAAATCCAAATTCTCGTGCCAACGCTATCAAACCTTTGCGACTGCGACCGTGAAAATCATATAACTTTTCACGGTCAACCAACCCATCACGTTCCGGCTTGGTTGGCTCTAACACCTTAGCCGACAATGGTCGCAACAACAGATCTTCCAACCCAGAATAGTTTGAAATCACCTTCAGATCGGACCGTTTCTGGCTCATCGGTCGCTGGCCGACCACTTCGCCGCTAACAATAAATTGAGCATCAACCGTTTCCATAAACTTATGGGCACGTTGAAACATATAGATTCGACAGTCCACACACGGATTAGCGCCTTTACCATATCCAAACTGGGGCTCACGGATCAGATCCAAATAATCCTCTTCCTGGCCAACAACAGTGATGGGCACATTCAAGGCTCGCGCAGCTTGCGCTGAAGTGTCTTGACAACAAGTAAACATAGTTTTGAAGTTCAAGGCCTCAACTTCAATCCCCTGTTCTTGCATGATGCGTATCGCTAGCATGCTATCCAAACCACCCGACAATAACACGACACAACGCGTCATAATCTAATTCTCCATCCTCTGCACATAAACTGGCCTTGGGCCGCCCTTGCGGCGTAAGGCATTCAAGGCTGCATCATCCTCTGAAATCAATAGTTCAACAACCACAGTTTTACTCTGGCACATTAGATTCTTCAATCTCCCCAAGTGCAACAAGAGCTAGATAGGCAGCCATCTGTTCCGCTTCTTTTTTACTTTTTCCCCATCCAGGGGCAAACACTTGATCGTCAACGACTGCGGACACGTGAAACTCTTTCTGATGATCCGGTCCGCGTTCGTCCAACAGCTCATAAATCGGAGTTGTTTTAAATTCGCGTTGAGCAACCTGTTGGAATTGTGACTTGAAGTTCGTTGGTACACCTTCGGAAACGATGTGAGTAACCAACGGTGTGAAATGTTTGCTGATGAATTCTCGCGCCGCGACGCCACCTCCGTCTAGATATAATGCCGCTAACAACGACTCAATCGCATTTGACAAGATAGATTCGGGGATCACGCCCTGCGAACCAATCCCTTTACCGACGATGATTATTTCCTCAACGCCTAGTTTATAGGCAATCGATGCACAAGTTTTTCGGCTCACGATTACAGATTTAATCCTTGTTAATTCACCCTCGAGATAGTTCGGGTATTCACAAAACAACCATTCACTAACGACTTGTCCCAAAATTGCGTCTCCAAAAAACTCCAACCGCTCATTAGATATAAGCTTATGTGCCGCGCCAGAGGTATGTGTCAGAGCGGTCTTCAACAGTTGCTGGTCTTGAAATCGATACCCCAATCTTTTCTCGCACAGTTTCATTTTGCGCGCAGCTTCCGGGGAAATAACCATGTCTACATCTTGGTTTGCGACGGGAGTTGGCTCTTTGCCAAACCATCCACGAAACCGATGCCATATTGTTTTACTGGAATTCATACGCCGCTCCACGGCAGACGAACAGACGCATACAGCAACTGCTCGATGACCCTATGAAACCAGCTGGATTACCATAATGATCTCATGACGAGTCCTATAGGAATTCAGCTAGTGGTAATTAAGAATTCCTTAAAGCGACTCACGCAATTTTGCAAAGTTAGGCAAATCCAACGAGTGAACCGGTTTAGAGAATTCTAGACCTACATGTAGCGTCTAGTATTTACCCGTTATGGTCAATTACTAATCCTCGCCAAGTAACCAAATCATGGCCTAAATCTAAGGGGAAAGACCAGCAATCATTACAACCCCCATAAACTGTCATTCTGTACTGGTTGATAAAAACCAATTGTTGCAAATGCCAAGCAACGCTAGTTGACGGTTTTATAGTTCCTGCGGACAATCAAAATAGACGTATTTTGGGGCACTATTAGAATACGCCGACTCCATATTCTGACGATGCGACGGGTTACTTTGAGTAATAGATACCATGATAAACACGCTATATTTGCCGGAACTGCGTGAAATGCTCCACGAGCGTCGCGCCGACGAATTAGCAGAATTCTGTATCGCGGTACATGCGGGTGTCACGGCTGATTTCATGGAAGGGTTAAATCCTACCGAGATCTGGCAAGTTCTCAAGCATGCCGAACCAGCTAGGCGTTGTGAAATCTTTAGATTCTTAGCTCCAGATACCCAAAGCGCTATTTTGGAAGGCGAAGAACGAAATGAGATCGCCGAACTCATCGACACAATGGTACCCGATGATCGAGTCGACATGCTGGCTGAACTCGCCGAGGACGTAACCAACGAGATCCTAGCACTCGTATCCCAAGAAGAACGACGTAATATTCTCCGCTTGCGTGAGTATCCAGAAGATACCGCAGGGTCGGTGATGACAACCGATGTAGCCAAGTTAGATGAAGCGCTAACGGTATCCGAAGCGTTAACCGAATTGGGACGCCAAGCTTCCGAACTGGAAACCATCTATTATCTTTACGTCGTCGACGAACCCGACCACCTCCGCGGTGTCGTCTCCACCAAACAACTTGTCAAATCAATCGTCCAGCCAGACAAAACTCTGGGCGAGTTGATGGAAGAAGATATCGTAAAAGTAGATGCCTTAGATGACCAAGAGAAAGTAGCGCAGATCGTCGCTAAGTACGACTTATTGGCGATTCCCGTCGTCAACACTCAAAATCGCATGCTGGGCATCATCACACACGATGATATTATTGATGTGTTTATCGAAGAAGCGACCGAAGATGTGCAACGCATCGGTGCGGTCAACCCACTTGACGAATCCTATCTCAAGACATCTCTGCTGACGCTCAGTTGGAAACGAGGGATGTGGCTAACGATTCTCTTCGTTGCAGCCCTACTCACTGCTTTTGCCCTTGAGCATTATGAAGACTGGATTGGTAAATACACTTGGTTAGTGATGTTTATACCACTTGTAATTTCCGCTGGTGGAAATTCTGGAGGCCAGTCTTCGACATTGATTATATCCTCAATGGCTCGAGGTGAAATTGCACTATCAGATTGGTTCAAAATCATCAAACGAGAAATCGCTATGGGATTAATTCTCGGTTCACTACTGGGTGGGCTAGGCTATATCGCCGGTTATTTCACCGCTCCCTCACCAACGCTGGCACTGATTATTCCAATCACTGTCCTGCTCGTCATCATGTGTGGTACGCTTGCTGGTTCCATGCTTCCACTTTTCTTTAGGCGTCTCGGCTTAGACCCCGCCATGATGAGCAATTCGTTCGTGGCAGGAATCGTCGACATCCTCGGCATCCTCATCTACATGAATGTTGCTCAAATTGCCTACCGCATTTTAGAATCCAGCAACTAGCAACTCATTCGCTAGACAACGAGTGGCGCATCGCCAAACGATAGACCCGCAATATCGAGTCGTGAAACGCGCGAACTGAAAACAAACTACCAATACGTTCTTTGGCACGGCCAACGCGATCCGCCGCAGCTTTAGGGTCAAGCAACACGTCTCGCAATGCGGTTGCGAGGCTTTGAGCGTCACCCGCGTCTACCAACAAAGCCGCATGGTCGCCAAATATTTCATCCGTACCACCGACGTTTGTCGCGACGACCGGTATTTGACTTGCGGCGGCTTCGAGCAACACACGCCCTAGAGGCTCCTGCAGCGCTGGATGGGCAAGAACATTAATTTGACGCAGAAATTCTGGCATCGTATCCACATAACCCAACCAATGCAAACGTCCGGCCAATGGTCCGCTTGTGGCGCGGCAAGCTAAGGATTTTTCGTAATCACTGCTTTCTTGTTTTTGCGAGTAACGCTCGCCAGCTATTACAACGTGTAGCTGGGGAAACTCGTCGATGATTTTCTCAACCGCGTCACACAATACTGGCCAACCTTTTCGCAATCCAATTTGTCCAACGCCACCAATGAGCACTGCGTCACTGGAGAGACCTAATTTACGGCGCCATGTTTCATCCACATTCTCGTTACCGCTATCATTCGCAGTTTCGCAGAAAACATCTTCGTCAACTCCGTTGAATACCTTGGTGACCCTGTCTGCTTGCACGCCCTGTTCGGTAAGCGCCAGCCTCGTAGCTGCAGATACAGCTATTAACATATCAACTTGATTCAAATCACTGATGACTTTAGCTGAAACCTTCATGATGTCTCGCACATGACCAACCGTCACGCATTTCAAATCCTCCGCCGCCCCAAGAATCCGTGACATGGACAAACTGTTGGCGTGCACGATATCAACATCAAGCCGCTCAACTAATGCGCACAATTCCGCAACTAGCTGCTCTAACGGTTTTCGTTGGCCACTGCGATCACGTACGTCAAACGGGATGCACTGAACACCTTGCGCCCTCAACTTCTGCACAAAGGGGCCTTCACTTGGGCACAACACGGTTGCCTGAATCGATTCAACTGCGGTCGCCAAGAACGTCAGCAAGGAGTTCTCGCCGCCATTTACAGTCGTGTATTCACAAAGATAGGCGACACGCAACATGAACTACTCAATCCTGTCGGGTTTACAGCAACCCATAGTTTTCCAGAGTTTTACGCAATTGCGCCACTTCTGAGTCGTTCAGAGGTGTCATTGGTAATCGCAATTCTCCGCTGTCCATACCCAACATAGCCATGGCGGCTTTGATTGGAATTGGGTTGGTCGACAAACCTAACATGTCTCGACACAAAGGAAACAACTTGTGGTGCCACTGCTGAGCCGCTGCGATATCGCCGCTGTTAAATGCACTAATTAACGCCATCATATCCTGCGGTACAATATTGCCGACAACCGAAATAACCCCACTGCCACCAATCGACAACAAGGGAAGCGTTAAGCTATCGTCCCCACTGAGTAACGTTAAATTGGAATTATTCAAAATTTCTGACGCTTGGTCCAGCGAACCAGTAGCTTCTTTGACCAACGCAATGTTTTCCAATTCGCCCAGACGGCAAATGGAATCTGGTTCAATGTTTTTTCCTGTGCGACCGGGTATATTGTAAACACAAATTGGTAAATCAATCGTTTCGGCGATAGCCCTGTAGTGTTCGATGAACCCTTGCTGTGTCGGTTTGTTGTAATAGGGGGCAACAACCAATGCGGCATCGGCTCCATCGGCAGCGGCCCGTTTGGTCAATCTTAATGCCTCGGATGTACTGTTCGAGCCAGTACCCGCCATCACCTGTATTCGCCCAGCAGCAGCTTGCACAACTTCCGCGATCCCTTTTTCATTTTCGTCATGGGTTAATGTCGGCGATTCTCCGGTTGTGCCAACGGGGCACAAACAATTCGTACCGGCAGCTACGTGGAATTCCACTTGCCGTTTGAGCCCATCAATATCAACCTCACCGTTTCGAAAAGGAGTGGTAATTGCTACTGAGAGTCCAGAAAATTCAGCGCCTTTGCGAGTCATGCGTAAAGATCCTACAAAAATACGACGATTAAATAAAAATTTGAGAGCAACGAAAACAAATAGCTCTCTAAGAGCTCTATGATACGCTCGATTTACGGTTCTTTAAAGGCATCAAACCAATGCACAAACTCACCAAAACCTGAAGAACTCAAGATTACTCGGGTGCAAACTCATAATCATCGGAAATATAGCCATCGAACAGCTCTATCGATTCTGGCCCCATTTTCCAGAATTCACGAGCTTTTGTCACTTCAAAATCACGCAATTTTTTCTGCGTAATCACATAGGCAGCCTTAAGCGTCGATTTAAGCGCAAATTCTTCAAAATTAGTGTCGGCTATGCCAAGTGCCAGACCTGTAGAAAGTTGATTACGCAAGTAGGTCTTCATAGAACCGGCTACTTTGAATGTCAGATCCTGCGGTGACGTCTCGACAACCACTACGATCGTACTCGTACCAATTAGGATCTCCGCCCCACTCTCATAATTATCGATTGCCTCGTTGGTCAACCGCATAAACTGCGTTAAAAATTCATGCATTGCTTTCAGCCGGATAAACGCCTTTTGCGGTTCGCCGCTCCGCGCTAAGGGTTCGGCGATCGCCAATTGCTCGGCTGTGATATCAAGATTGCGTTCGCTCAACGCTGCGCGGCCCAATTTAAGCGCCGCGGTTAACTTTACAAGCTCCGCGGGTTCGATTGGCTTAGGAGCGGGTTTTGGTTCAGTAGGTTTTGGTTCAGTAGGTTTTGGTTCAGTAGGTTTTGGTTCAGTAGGTTTTGGTTCAGTAGGTTTTGGTTCAGTAGTTTTTGGTTCAGGGTTTTGCGGATCACCAAAATCTGATGGCATAGAATCAAGCGGTTTCTTCTTAGCTGGCGGACGCACTTTGACTTTTGTGAAATCCGGTTTCGTTGTTACCCCAGCATCATCGGTCTCCGGTTGTTTTTGCGCCAATTGGGAATCACCGGGGCCCTGCGAATCATGATTCGTCACTTTCGCCTGCCGCACGTTATCCCCATAAAAAACAATAGCTGTACCGCCGGTGATTAAAAACAAGACGATGGCTACCCATAGTAGTGGTAAACTCGTTTTTTTCGACGCACGTCGCCGGTTTCCCTTGATTTGAGGCCCGTCAAATCCACCGGTGGAATGCGATTGTTCAAATAGTCCAGCCGTATCCGGCAATGGTGTAACCGCCTGTGCAATTGGAGTCGCGACTTTCACGGATGCTACCGTAGCAATCGGTGCAGCAACCGGAACAGCGACTGCGGTTGGAACGATCGAGTGCGCCGCAGCAACTCGCACACTGACGGCTGCACCAGATTGTAAATGTGATGGCGCCATCGAATCCACTGGATTGGCGGTTGCAGCAGAGACTGCCGGACTGGGGTCAATACGCTCGATCGGCCCTGAACGTTGCACGAGGTTAAGTGCGGTTGGGACTTCGCCAATTGTAAGTTGCTTGTCATACGCAGCTTTCAAATCCGCATCGAGTAGCGTTGTACTCGCTAAGGCAACTTCATCAAGCAATGCTGCCCACACGGCAGCATTGTTGCCGGGCTTGAATACTCGCATTTTGGCTAACGCTGTAATTCGACCATTCTCGATTAAGTCATGCGTACACTCGTTGCTGCTGTTAATGCCCAGCAGTTCGTAGTAGGTAGGGCACTTAGGCGCGGTATCTAAGTCTAAGAACTCTAAGTATGGATTAAACAAATCAGACATTGCAATAACGGAGGTCCTTGAGAATAGCTCCGCGAACGGCGCTACATATTTATGTTATTTATGACACGTAAAAATGGTATCCTGTCATTTGCGCGATGTCCGCAAACAACTACTATTAAAACGTATCGTATAGTTAACTGTACGCACTAACTTTTATTTCAATATTCTATACAATTCGTGGGAACTAATCCTACGTTGTTAGCATCAATAACAATAGATTTATCCTTGTTGTTCCTTTTGAACAGCCGTAAGTCAAAACGTTTTGCCCCCTGACTCTGCTGAATAGTTTAAACTCATGAAACAAATACCACGCCACCAAACATTTGCTGCTTTCGTCCTGCTTACACTGATTTGCTCGGTAAGCTGGGGTGTTTTTTCCGATCTTAGCAATAGTGACTTGCGTAGTCAAAGTCGCAAACAATTCGCCGAGAATAACATCAAAGAAGCGTATGATGGTTTTTCTGAACTGGTAACACGATCCGATACCGGGGGAAAAGAACTGGTCCAAGACATGAGTATGCTCTTTCAATGCATGCAACGTCTCCGTAAACATGCAGAATTCGATCAACTCATTGAAAAAATCATCGCCGCACATTCGAAAGATTGGCGAGTTTTAAGCCAAGCAATTCAGCAATATCAATCCGTCCCTAAGCATGGCGTTTTAGTTGACAACCAATGGCAACGTGCCCCACAAAGAATTACTGGGCAAGTACTTAATAGCACTGACCGAGATCGAGTCAGAGCATTGCAACTATTCGAACAAGCTGTACCGTTTGCGATGCAAGAGCCCAATAAATCGGAAGCGGCACAATTGTTTGTGCAATTAGCCCACGCCTTGCAACTCAACGGCGGTGCTTGGCGGTTACAAACCATTACAGATCTGACAACCCTGCCGGATTACGACAAGGGGTATGGACGAGGATATGGCGGACAAGGCGCACCTGTAGATTTAGAAGGCAAACCGGTATACCACAGTTTGGTCCGTTCTTGGAACGACGCTAAAACGGACGGACAGCGGTGGCGGTGGGCACTATCCACCGCAGCGGAAGTCAATCCGGCTATCCGCCTTCAGATGCAACTACAACTTGCTCAATTTTTGCACGGGCAATTTGGCGTGCAAACGATGTCTCATTATGGGGCACGTAACAATTGGGGACGCAATGCCGAGGACGACCAAAATGACGCTCGCAAGGGTCGCTATAGTGTTGACTCACTAAATGATTCAGAAACCATTGCCCAACTCGCTACCGGTGTTACCCGATTCGATATGCCTGACGAGTTTAACCATATCAAACTATTTCGCGACATCACCACGGCCGCATCCTCGCAGGAAATCAACATTCGCATGCAAGCTGGTCGGAGTCTCGCGAACATCTATCTAAACCGCCGACAGTTCACCCAAGGCGCCACAGTTCTACGAGACCTCATCAAGCGATTCCCAAGTCAATCTTCCGTTCGCAACATTAAAACACAACTTCAATCAGTCGTCGGCAATTGGGGCAGTTTCGATCCAATCAGCGGGCAAACCACTAACGAACAAAAAAGTTTCACTTACAAATTCCGTAACGCCAGCAAAGTAACCTTTCAAGCTCAGCGCATTGATGTCAACAAACTTATCAACGACATCAAAGCGCACATCAACAACGGTCAACAATTCAATACGCTACACACGATTAACAATCTTGGTAGCTTGATTTTCCATAAAAACGAATCAAAGTACATTACTGAGCAAGTCGCCAAGTGGTCTGTTGCCCTGGAACCGCGAGAAGGCCATTTTGACCGCCGCGTCACTATTGATGTCCCGTTGGACGTAACCGGCGCTTATAAAATTACTGCTAACGTTGAAGGTGGTAATACAACTTCAATCGTCTATTGGCTCAACGATACTACACTCGTCAAACTTCCTACCGACGGTGGACAAATGTACTACCTAGCCGACTCGGTTTCGGGAAGGCCAATTCCCGATGGCATCGTCGACTTCTTTGGTTTCCGCCAAACTCGCACAAAAGAAGGTAAGCTGCAGTATCAGGTCAAACAATTTGTCAAGACAACAGATGCAAAAGGAATTGTCCAAATAGACAAAACAGTCGCCCCACAAAACTATCAATGGTTAACTTCCGCGCGAACTCCTGGTAAACGCTTTGCCTTCCTCGGTTTCCACGGCATTTGGTTTGGGCAAATCCATGACCAAACCTATAGCCAAACCAAAGTATTCCTCATTACGGATCGCCCAGTCTATCGACCCGACCACACCGTAAAACTCAAAGGGTGGATGCGGAAAGCCCAGTACGACAAAACCGATGTTTCGCAGTTTGCAGGGACTACCGGTTCACTTGAACTCTACAACCCGCGTGGCGAAAAAGTGCTTAGTAAAGCGATCAAAGCTGATGAATTTGGCGGATTCGAGTTCCAGTGGAAAGCTCCCGAGGATGCGATGCTCGGTACGTATCGATTACAGTTACGGGGAATCAGTAATAATCAAGTCAACGGCGGGAATACTTTCCAAATTGAAGAATATAAGAAACCCGAATATGAAGTATCGATTGAAGCGCCGGAGAAACCTGTAGCACTAGGCGAAGTGATCAAGGCAAAAGTCCAAGCGAAATACTATTTCGGCTCACCCGTGACTCAAGGCACCGTTAAGATCACCGTTCGTAGACATTCCCATACTGAAAACTGGTATCCCACTGCACGTTGGGACTGGTGTTTCAGTCCCGGTTATTGGTGGTTCTGTTATGACTATCCCTGGTATCCAGGCTGGAACAACTGGGTCGGCTGTGTTCGTCCCGCGCCATGGTGGTTCGGTAGTCGTCATACTCCACCGGAGTTAGTGATGCAGCAAGAAGTAGAGCTCAGTGCAGACGGTACAGTCGACGTGGAGATTGACACCGCAATTGCCAAAGAAGTCCATGGCGATATGGATCACCGATATGAGATCGTTGCCGAAGTTCGTGACCAATCACGAAGAACTATTGTTGGCACTGGTTCGGTCCTTGCCACACGTAAGCCTTTCAAAGTATTTACGTGGGTAGACCGTGGCTATTATCACACCGGTGACTCCATCAATGCAAACTTTCATGCTCAAACACTCGACAAAAGAGCCGTCCAAGGTAAAGGAAAACTCGAATTATTGAAACTCACTTACGATCGCAAAGGTGAACCCGTTGAGTCTGTTGTTCAAAAATGGAAACTTGATACCGATGACGAAGGCCGCGCAAGAATCCAGATCAAAGCAGCTAACAAAGGCCAATATCGACTGTCCTACACTGTCGACGATGGTGAAGGTCACGAGATCGAAGGTGGCTATATCTTCACCGTCATTGGCGAGGGATATGACGGATCACAATTTCGATACAGTGACATCGAACTCATCCCTGACAAGCGTGAATACGCACCTGGCGATACCGTAAAATTACAAATCAATACTGAACTGCGAGGCAGTACTGTTTTACTTTTTGTACGACCGACCAACGGCGTCTATCTACCGCCTAAGTTGGTTCGACTCAATGGCAAAAGCACCGTCGTTGAAATCACCGTCATCAAGAAAGATATGCCAAACTTCTTTGTCGAAGCCGTAACGATTGCCAATGGGCGAGTGTTTCAAGAAACAAAAGAAATTGTTGTTCCACCTGAGAAACGAGTAATTAACGTCGCTGTTACACCATCCTCTGAGACTTATAAACCGGGCGAAGATGCCACTGTAAAAGTCCAATTGACCGACCACACTGGAAAACCGTTCGTTGGCACAACGGCA
>JABHUV010000191.1 GCA_018658605.1 Planctomycetaceae bacterium
AGAACGTACTGACATTCCACCCAGCGTGAGCATTACGTCCCCAGTCACCATGCTTCCTGGTTTTCAAAACGCGTGGACATCGCGTCTGGCAAAACTACATTTACATACCATCGGTGACCTGCTTTTCTTCTTTCCACGAGACTATCAATGTTTCGCTGATCGAGTCGAACTTGACACACTCCCGCCAGAAGAAACCGAAGTCTCTGTCCAAGGAACAATTACTGAAATTCGCGGAGGGCGGACTCGCTTTGGAAAATCGATTTTCACCATCACACTTCAATGTGGTGACACGCTCCTCACGGCGACATGGTTCAGTATGCCATACCTCAAGAAAAAGTATCAACTCAATGACTCAATACTACTTTCAGGTAAAGCCAAACCCAAAAAGACGGGTAAAAAATGGGAAATGACGCACCCCCGTATTGTGTTGCTCGAACAAGACGAACAAGCCACCGGTGGCGAAGTGCTTCCAATTTATCCGCTGACTCAGGGACTCACTCAAGCTACGATGCAACGCATTATCCGACTGGCCATAGAACACTATGCCGATCAATTAGAAGAAGTGCTGCCTGAATCCCTGCGGACTAAGAAGGGAATATCCTCGATAACGACAGCGGTACAGCATATTCACTGTCCTCAATCGCTGGCCGAAGCAGAAGCGAGTCGCTTTCGCTTCATCTATCAAGAACTACTTGTATTGCAACTTGCTCTAGCACTCAGACGTTGGCAACTCGCCGCCACTAGTAAGGCTCCGGAACTTGAAACTGATGCCCGCATCCACGCCAGGATCACTTCGCGTTTCCCTTTTACACTCACCTCTGCACAGCAACACGTTGTGCAAGAGATCACCGAGGACATGGCTTCAAGTCGACCTATGAATAGGCTGCTCCAAGGTGATGTTGGAAGCGGTAAAACCGTCGTGGCGGAATATGCAATGTTGTTGTGTGTCGCGCATCAACATCAAGCCGTACTCATGGCACCAACTGAGATCTTAGCGCAACAACACTTCCAGACACTCAGTCGAGACTTAGAACAATCTCGCGTAAAAATCGCGATACTTACCGGATCGATGAAAGCAGCAAAACGAAAACAAGTTTTGGCTGACGTGGAAACTGGCGAAATTGACTTACTCATCGGAACTCATAGCCTAACTAGCGATCAACTCAATTTTAAATCACTGGCACTCGTAGTGATCGACGAACAGCATAAATTTGGAGTCCGCCAACGACTGGCCATCCGGAAGACGGGACTCGACCCCCATTACCTCGTCATGTCTGCCACTCCAATCCCACGAACGATCGCCATGGGATTGTTTGCGGACCTTGACATTTCCACAATCCGCCGCGGGCCCGATCACCAACAACCCGTCCACACATACCTTGGTACCGCCCAACAACGTGAACCATGGTGGGATTTCTTTCGTAAGAAACTACGCGAAGGCCGCCAAGGATTTGTGATTGCTGCAATCATCAACCAAGAAACCAATGCGGAACTGCGAAGCGTTGAGAAAATTTACCAGCAGTTACAAAATGATATTCTTAGTGATTTCCGCATCGCAGTGGTACATGGCAAACTACCAGCCGACGAAAAAAACCAGACGATGCAACGATTTGCGGATCATCAATTGGATGTGATCGTTGCTACGTCAGTCGTTGAAGTCGGCGTCAACGTGCCAAACGCATCACTTATGACGATCGAAGACGCACAACAGTTTGGACTTGCGCAATTGCATCAATTCCGAGGTCGGATTCGCCGGGGGCATCATCCGGGTTATATTTGTGTATTTGCCAGTCCCAACAACCCCGATGCTGTCGAACGACTTGAAACATTCGTTAATACACTTGATGGCTTTAAACTAGCCGAAGCAGATTTCAAGATGCGTGGTCCTGGAGATTTGTTTGGTACAAAACAACACGGGCTACCACCGCTACGAATAGCAGATCTTCACCGTGACCGCACGATTTTAGAGCAAGCACGAGATGATGCCCTCGCCCTTATCGAAGACGACCCTGGACTGCAAAGCCTCGAACTAATCCGCCTTCGCAAACAAGTCCTCCGCCGCTATGGCAAAGTGCTCGATGTAGGCGACGTCGGTTAGTGACAGTCCGCACCGCAAGAAATGGTTAGGCAAACCGTTTTTTGCATGTACCAACTGCGTCTATTGATATTTCTGATAGGCCGCAACGGCGAGGTAATCACAACGTTCGTTTTCTTCATGACCGCTGTGTCCGGCAACTCGAGTGTAAGTGAGCGTATGCCGCGCCAATAATAAATCAAGCTCCATCCAAAACTCTTGGTTCTTGATTGGCACTAAGCGATTTTTATCCTTTCGCTTCCAACCACGACTCTTCCAACCCTGCATCCATTCCTGAATCCCCTTACCAACGTAAACACTATCGGTAAACAACTCGACTTCACAAGGAACCTGCAGAACTTTTAGCCCTTCGATCACCGCCTGCAACTCCATCTGGTTGTTTGTCGTATCTGGCATGTAACCACTCGCTTCCTGTTCCTTGCCAGAAGCTAAGTCGCGCAATATGTACGCCCAACCACCGGGACCAGGGTTTCCACTACAACCACCATCCGTAAATAAATGAACCACTCGTGCCAAGGCATACTCCTCCATGTTGCTAACTACGCTTATTCGTCCTGAGATTCGGATTCCAAGACATCGTCAGCTTCCAACTCCGATGCAGGTTGTGCCTCGGATTGTAATGCCGGCGCTAGGTTTTCAATATTTTGAATCCTCGCCGCCTCGTCCACTCGTCGATTAATCTCTGACCCTCTTTCAATTTCAAAAGCTGTGACCATATAGGGAAGCAAGACGGTAAACGTCGAACCTATTCCTAGCTGACTCTTCACCGAGACTTCGCCTCCAAGTATACGGCAGAGTTCTTTGACAATCGATAAGCCCAAGCCGGTACCAGCATATTCTCGAGTAAGGCTATCTTGGCCGCTGACGATATTCCCTTGACGAAATTTTTCAAAAATTGTATCGCGGTCTTCTTCAGCAATTCCAATCCCCGTATCAACTACTTGGATCTCAAAACAATCCGCATCCACCGATGCCTCAGCAACGGTTACTGTAATACGTCCACCCTCGGGCGTAAACTTGATCGCATTGGACAGTAAGTTCGTTAAAATTTGCTGAATCTTGCCTTGGTCTTGAGTCACTTGACGGTCGCTAAGTTTAACTTTGGCCTCGAGTGAAATATTCTTTTCTTCGACCAGCGAACGCACTAAATCACATTGAGCCGTCACCACAGCGCCCAACAGCATATCAATTGGTTTCACTTCCAGTTTACCCGCTTCAATTTTTGCTAAGTCCAATATTTCGTTGATCATCTCCAGCAACATCCGGCCACTGCGTTGGATATTTTCCGCATAACGGGTCTGTTTATCATCTAGGCTTTGTACGCCTTGCAAAATTTCTGAAAAACCGATGATGCTGTTGAGAGGAGTCCGCAACTCATGGCTCATATTCGCCATGAACTCATCCTTCATGCGATTCATGTCATACAACTGCATGTTCAACTGGGCCATTTCATCAACTTTGATATCTAGATTGTCATTAACCAGCTTTAAAGCTTGTTGAGCTTCAGTCAGGTGACGAACCATGCGGTTAAACGACGTTCCTAATTCTTCGAACTCGTCGTCCGTATTAATATCAGCTCGCTGATTTAGATCGCCCCGACTAATACGATCACTCACATCTCGCAGGTGATTCAATGGTCTCACAACGAGTAGTCGAATGATGATATACAAAGCAATCATTGACACAAATACCGTGACAATCGCCACCGCAATCAATATCGCTCTGGCGTTATGAATCGCGTTCTGCGTTTCCTCATAGGGAATCTTGACCTTGATCACGGTAAAAGGAAGTTGATTACCTGTAATCGCGGCGCCCTCACCACTACCTTCCACACCCGGAGTTTGATTGTTATGACAAATGATGCAGGTTGTACCCCAGCGGACGGGTTCGTAATACTGATACTCATTAATTGACTTGAGCACACGTTCTTTAAAGATCGGACGATCCTCTTCGGATTCATCCGTGACCGTCAATAGATCCGTTAATGTTACATCCGCAACATTTTCAGAATCTGCCTCGAGATCCCCGTTAACTTCGTTTTTTTGTTCGGCTTCAATCATCGCTTGCAGTTCAGCAATGATAAGAATTTCCGGAGGTGTTGTTGCAACCTGAACATCCTTGATATCGCGAGGTTTGGCTTCTAGGTCGGTGACAATAATTTCATGCGTGTAACGGCCGTCGCTCAGAGACAATTCCTTCAAGACCGTGTCCGCAAACTCTTTTTGGTCAGCCCGTGTCTCCCAATAACTGAAGTGGGGTTTCATCAGAGCAACATCAACTACATCGCGAGCGGTGGTCCGAGTGTTACGTAAAATCAGATCCGAAGAAACGTTTTCCACTCCCCAGAAAGCACCGGAAATAAGTAAGGTCAACCAGAATCCGAAGAGCAAACGACATTTGCGCTCCAAACTTGTCTCACCCAATACTCGTTTCCAATTACGCTGCCGCATTGAATTATCGCTTCGCTCCGCTCAAAGGTTAATTAACCTTAGGTTTTCAACCAAGTGCCTATTCTTTATGTGGCTATTGTAAAGCATCACCGTTTTAATAGAAATAAGACATTCCATTTCGCTAATATTTCATGAGAGTTTACTCGGTACTCCGTTTACGCGAACAGCCACAATTGGGCAGTACAGTCTACAAAAACTGTCAACATCCTCAATCCAATCCTCATGCATCTCGATATAAACCTGTTGTTTCAATATACATTTCGACAGCCCGCGGAGTCCGAAAACGGATGCTTTTAGAATCACGCACTCGCTCACGAATTCCCGTGCTTGTTAGTTCCATACCCGGCATCTCTACCTCCGATATGCGAATCTGCTGTAACTGCTCCGGTGTTACAATTTCTGCTAAAACATCCAAATCGACAGGCGGACAACCAAGACGACGAACAACACTTAAAACGGCTAATTCACAAATCCTTCGAGGGTCTTTCCACGCCGGTAAATCCGCTAAAGAGTCCGCACCCAACAACAAAAAAAACTCATGATCCATAAACTGCTCGTGCAACAACTCCAATGTATCGACTGTAAAACTCGCTCCACCACGCTCCAACTCCATCTCTAAAATACTAAAACCACTGTGCCCTGCGACCGCCAGTTGCAGCATCTCGACCCGCTGCGCATCACTAGCATGACTTCCAGCAGGCTTATGAGGGTTCATCGCCGCCGGTACGAACCACACCTCATCTAAATCACACTGTTGCTGACAGCTCTCTGCCAATAACAGATGCCCATAATGGACAGGGTCGAAACTACCACCTAAAATCCCGATGCGCCGCACACTTCACCTCAGATAAACGAATACAACCTAAAATTAAATTTACATCTCTCGACCCGATTGGCAAGCCCGCCAAGACTCTGAACGATACCTGTTGTTCACAGCCAGTTTATCAATCCACCATTAAAAGTGGTACGATAAACAACCTACGAATCACAAACGACATGAATTAACTTACTCATCATACCCTATGCCGCGACAACCAGGCTTATTTCCCGACGATGTTCCCGACGAGTCTCCTTTGGATGCTCCCTGGGTTCGCGATGCACTGAAAGACCATTCGATCGCCACCGTTGTCTTGTCCGAGATTCCCTGGGGTCCATTTGATTATCTTATCCCCAACGAGCTGCAAGATTCGGTCAAAGCGGGTCGGCGAGTACAAGTACCCTTAGGTCGAGGAAACCGCCAAGTCACGGGATATTGTGTAGCTGTTAAACATGCAGGCAACGAGTCGCAAGATACAAAAGCTCCTCATGACAAAGGACGCTCGTACAAACTCAAACCCATCACGAACGTCATTGATGGGTTCACACTGCTGTCCGCTGAAATGCTCGAGCTAACAAAATGGATGGCCGACTATTATATCGCTCGACACGGTCAAGTCCTTGAAGCTGCTGTGCCGGCCGGAGTGCGCTCCGCCGCTGGAACCCGCAAAGTTCGGTTCTTCAAGCTGAACAAAGCTCGTTTGGAAATGATTCAAATTGACAAGCTTCCCGCCAAACAACAGCGTATTGTCGAGCTGCTACGAGGCAACGACGCTTGGCAAACCGCGGATCAAATCTGCAAACGAGTACACTGTTCGCAAGCTCCAATTCAATCACTCGTTAAAAAAGGAATCGTACAAACAGAACAAAAACGAGTGCAAAAAACGGACGTACAACAAGAGATCCTCCCCCGCGAAGAAAACCTGCAGCTCAATCCCGCGCAACAACAATCGCTGCAAGTCATCACGGCCGCTATAAAAGACGACTGCCATGAAACCGTGCTTGTCCACGGCGTCACCGGCAGTGGAAAAACTGAAGTCTATATTCAAGCTATCGAAGAAGTTATTAAATACGGTCGCCAAGCCATCGTCCTCGTGCCAGAAATTTCCCTCACACCTCAAACACGCCAACGCTTCCGCTCGCGATTCGATAACGTCGCCGTTCTACACAGCCATCTCAGCGATGCTGAACGGCATTGGCATTGGCACCAAATTGCCCAAGGTGAAGTCCAAGTGATTGTCGGCGCCCGCAGCGCAATCTTCGCACCTGCCCCACGCCTCGGCCTAATCGTACTTGACGAAGAACACGAAACTACCTTTAAACAAGAAACCGTACCCCGCTATCATGCGCGCGACGTTGCCGCCAAACGAGCACAACTACAAAATATTCCACTCATTCTCGGCTCAGCCACACCCGCACTAGAATCTTGGCATCAGGCACAAATCGGGAATTACAAACTCGTCTCCATGCCCGACCGTGTGATGCAACGCCCGCTACCGCGAGTTGCCACGGTGGACTTGCGGCATGAATCTCGATCCAAAGGAAGCTATGGATCCATCAGTCGCCAACTCCAAAGTGCTATCACGGAAACACTGCGCGGCGATGGTCAAATTATCTTACTGCTAAACCGGCGGGGCTACTCTACCAGCATTCAATGCCCTGCGTGTGGGGAGGTTGTTCAATGCCCACAATGTGAAATTGCACTAACACACCACCTCTTCGGTATCAGCGGCCAACGACTCGAACGCGCGTTGTGCCACTACTGTGATTACCAAATCCCAGCACCCAAAGTTTGTCCAAGTTGTCGTGGTGACAGTATCAGATTTGCCGGACTTGGTACGCAAAAACTCGAAGAAGAAGTGCGCGCTAAATTCCCTGACGCCGCCGTCCTGAGAATGGACTCCGACACGATGCAACGACCCAATGCACACGAACAAGCACTCGATCGTTTCCGCCGCGGGGAAGTTAAAATTTTAGTCGGTACGCAAATGATCGCCAAAGGACTCGACTTTCCCAATGTGCATTTAGTTGGAGTTATTAATGCCGATACAGCACTACATTTCCCGGATTTCCGAGCTGGTGAAAGGACGTTTCAACTTGTCACGCAAGTCGCTGGACGAACCGGTCGTGGAGACCAAGATGGGCGAGTGCTTGTGCAAACATACTCACCTGAACATCTCGCAATCGTCGCCGCTACTCAGCATAACTATGCATTGTTTGCCGAACAGGAATTGCCTGGGCGAGAAGAATTTGGATACCCGCCCTATTGCGGAATGATACGGTTGATTATTCGAGGTACTGATGACGCGGCCAGCATGCAGTACGCTCAGCATTTGGCGCAATGCTGTCAAGCAGCCATCGATCAATCACCCTCCTCCAACATCCGCATGCTCGGCCCTGCGCCTGCACCAATCACGAAAGTTCGTGACAAATATCGATATCACTTGCTATTGCTATGTGACAATATAACCGCGATTCGAGAAGTAATCGCCCGCGTCTACGAAGAGCAAAAACCACCTATCGACATCCAATGGGTCGTCGATGTCGATCCACAAAATCTGTTGTGACCCCTGAGTGAAAACAACTCTTGATATTCCGCAGCCTCTACTCGGCATCCATCAGACGATATACCCGACCATCAATGACAACAATTACGGTTCCCGGCAAAGCTAGAATTCGACCAACAACAGCGCCATGTTTCGCTGCTAATGCAAAGTAGCTGGAACTGTATCGTGTTAAATCTTGTGCTGTTTCAATTTGCGCCTTGGAGGCATTCGAATCAACCCATTGACCTTCTTCTAAAAAGAACGACTTGCCACCCACCTGTTTCAACGTGTTGACTTTTATCTCACGATTGGTCACCGCGTCGCGGAATATAACTCCACCATTTGCATCAACACTCTGGCTTGGCAACAGGGAATCACCGGCCGCATCTCCTAGGTCTCCTAATCCTCCACCACCAGCATTCTGGAAAGCGGCTTTATTTTGCCGACGAGCAAATCCGGCCTGACCAGCTTCTTCTTTTACTAAAGCATTTAAAGCCGTGGCTGCCCTTTGTCGCGATTTTACTTCGTCCCGTGTGCCCCCGTTTTCATCTGCCAAGAATGAAGTATAGGGTGTAAGAACTCCATGGCGTCGAGAAAGCATTACAAGTTCATCGAGCAATTCATCGTTACGTCCTTCGAGGTCAATTTTGTCAATAATCTCACCAATACGTCGCACCGCCCACAATTTTTCTACAAACGATTGATTGCTGTTGGTAGATTTGTGTTCAAGTTTTGCGGGAAATTCAAATCGTTGCACCTCACCATTCACGCGACCGCTCAAAACGACCTTGGCATTGCCCGCATGTTTATAACGGCCGACTAAAACTAGTTGATCGCCCGCAAATAAATCATATAAGTTGCGCGGATAAACTCGATTCACCACGCTACCCTGCGCAATCTTTATGCCGTCAACGTCCACTCGCAACTTGACGTCTGTCAGCACGGGAGAAGCGATGCGAGTATAGAACTCAGCAACCTTAGCTTCGATGTCCTCATCCGGACGGACATATACAGATTGTCCATATCCAGTGCGCGCTAACTTGTCCAACAGCAAACTGTTGACATCGTAGCCCACTCCGAAGCAGCAAACTCGAGCACGAACTGAGTTGGCCTTGGAAGCACTGTCGACAATACGAGCAGTATTTGTTTCACCCACCGTCGGAATGCCATCGGTCAAAAATACAACATAATTCGGTGTTTTATCATCCTGTAACATGTCCAGTGCTGCATTTAACGCACCATCAATATTCGTACTACCTCCAGCGAAAATGCTTTCAATAAAACCTAACGCTTTATCGCGCGAAGATTTGTTGTGGCGTTGCAACTCGGGGGCGAACGTCTCAACTTCAGAGTCGTAAGCCACAATATTAAACAGATCGCCATCATTTAAATTATTAATGACAAACCGCAATGCTTCCTTGGCTTGATCTATTTTACGTCCCGTCATACTGCCGCTGCGGTCTACGACAAACACAACATTCTTGGAAATATTCTCCCGCTGCTGCGCTTGAATATCTGGCGAAATCAGCATCATGAAATAACCATCTTCATCCCCAGACGGGCGATAACTCAATACGCTCGTGCCAATCGATTGCTTACCAACGTCATAGAACAAACGAAAATCCGAATAGGGGATTACATTTTTCTGTTCATAGCTAATTCGAGCTATCTTTGCAGATGGCTTTTTTACAGCAATCGAATGCGCAGGACTATAAACACTCTTAATGGCCAATGACGATGAAATAGACACCTGTACCGACAACTGCTCAATCGGTTTTGTGGTATGGCGGGCGATTCGCAGCGGAAACAACCATTCCGTCATTCCCTGAAACTGACGGCAAACTTGGGAATACCGAATTGTGACTTTGCGA
>JABHUV010000321.1 GCA_018658605.1 Planctomycetaceae bacterium
ACAATCCCCAAGAACATAAAACAGCAACAACAACCACCGTCCTCAATGAGAAACTCCAATAATTCAAAAATGAACCAGTCTGCATATAAGGGAAGTAGGGTTTCTATATTCATAAGATTCTCGCGGTGGCACGGGAGATTTCAATGCAGCATAGTAGTGGTATCGGAAGTGTGATAACTACAGAAATAAGAATAACCTACCGAACAAGTATTCTGCAATTAATAAAAGCCGTACATCACAAGCTGTTTTTGTGCATAAAACGCTACAGGCAGAATTGCAATTTGGGTAATTTACACAAAATAGGATCGGAACAAGGAAGGATTGTGGTCTATGAGACGGTGTTTTACAAACTACTCGATGTTAAATAGTACCACCTGAACGGGTTATTCCGATTTTACTGAAGATTCAGGTCCTAGACGTCGAATATTGATGCATAGGGTTTTTCTATACATCTATAGAATATCGTCCGTCCATTAATGCAGCAACGAACATCGTCTCGGCCTAAGGGGAAAGACATGAAGTTACGACAACTTATTCCATCAATATCAGCTTATATGTGCATCCTCTGTGTCGGATGTACGTCGATGGATGCTGTTCAGATGAAAGAGATCCTCAGCCCTTTTTCTACTAAGAATGCGGTGACGCTGGGTCAACAACAATCAGTCGGGTCGATTGTGTCAACGACAACACTACCTTCTGAATCCAACGCTGACTTACAGGTCATCCGCGCGAACCTCAAAGCTTTTGGACAACGCGACTTGGAAATAGAAAAAGGTGACACTTTTCTCGCCAAAGGTGACGTCGACACAGCCATTGCTTGTTACACGGCTGCTATTCGATTAGATCCAAAATCCATCGATGCCTTTTACAAACGAGGAACATCTTTGTCGCTCAAAGGCAACATCGACGGAGAAATGGCGGATTACGCATATATCCTGCAACTCGATGCAACTCACACAGCGACCTTTAACCGCCGTGGCATGGCATTTGCCAACATGAACGCTTTTGACCGTGCGATCTCGAACTACAGTGAAGCGATTCGCATCAATCCTAGTTTTGCGGAAGCATACAATAACCGTGCTCTTGCTTACGCCAACCAAGGACAGATTGAAAAATCAATCGTTGACTTAACCCAAGCGATCAAAGTCGACTCAGAAAGTACCAATACATACTTTAACCGAGCGGTGATGTTCAACAATTCGGGTCAATTTGACAAAGCCATTGCAGATTACACGGAAACGATTCGCATTGATGATCAACACGAAATGGCTTACATGAATCGCGCTGAAATTCATGTCAGTCAAAAACGATTTACAGCAGCCGTTGCCGATTATACTCAAGCCATCAGCATCAATCCTGAATCAGCAATGGCATTCTACAACCGTGGCCTAGCACATCGTGCTCTCGGAAATGAAGATGAAGCGTTGTCGGATTATTCAACAGCCATCCGCCTCAATCCAAGCAAGAGCAATACCTCGAACGTTCAGCCAGCAAGCTTTCAAGTGAAACAACAGTAGATTGTGGTTGTGACCCCACCCACAGGAATTCCCTTAGCCGTATTTGTTGCCTTGCTTCCAGTTACGCACACATAGTCTCCCGAACTGCAACGCATCTATGACTCGTAGGATCTCGCTGATGCCTACTCCCCTTACTTGCCATCAACTAGTTTCAGAATTACCGGCAATAGGACCATGTCGCCAATGAGCGCTACGACGACCGCTATGCAGGCCAGTTGAGAAAACAGTTGACTGTGGGGCATGACACTTGTCGCACTCGCAGAAAACCCTGCTAATAAAATGAGTGTGCTAACCAGCAACGCTCCACCTACGGAGACAATTGAATTCCGAATGGCATCGTCGACTGAAAGCCCCGACTGCCGTTCTCGTAAATAACGCACGATAAAATGAATTGTATCATCCACTGCAATACCCAAACTGACGGTGAACAACAAGACACTTGTCACTCGCAGTGCCTGACCAGTCCACACTAAAAATGCAGCCGTAAATAACAACGGCAATAAATTAGGAAC
>JABHUV010000070.1 GCA_018658605.1 Planctomycetaceae bacterium
AGCCACTTCATCCTCAGCCACTTCATCCTCAGCCACTTCATCCTCAGCCACTTCATCCTCAGCCACTTCATCCTCAGCCACTTCATCCTCAGCCACTTCATCCTCAGCCACTTCATCCTCAGCTAGTTCATCCTCAGCTAGTTGGGCAGCATGGTCTTGTTCGTGCCCAACTTCAAATTCCGCAAACGAATATTGATCGCGCGACTCAGCGTTGTTAGCATCCGGTTTGCATACCTTAGAGTCATCCCTCGCGTCAGTTAAAACGAGTTCACCAAGTGTGGTAGGTCCAGTCTCTAACTGCACGTCGGCAGCATATCCCTGTTCTAGCCCGGCAGGCATAGTCGAAAATCGGTGAATGTCTGGCGCGACTACATCTTCCCTCAATGTCAGTTCCCTAACATCTGCGTTCGCCTCGCTGAATTGTTCTGTTAAATGATTATGGCATGTAAAGAAAAACACCTGCGTACCTTGCTCGGCAAATTCTTTTAGCATGGCAACTCCGTGTTTCGCTCGCAGTGAATCACAATTTACTAATACGTCGTCTAGTATTAGCGGTAAGCATACCCCGCGTTTCGTATAGCTGTTGACTAAAGCCAAACGTAAACAGATAAACACTGACTCCCTTGTCCCTCGACTGAGCACATCTATTCGCCAAGTTTGACCACTTGCGTCATCTACATACAGCGCGTCTTCGTCAAGAGGAGTCCAAATACGAGTGTATTTACCACCGGACATTTTGGTAAGGCATTGTCCAGCGTCGACTAACGTTTCTGGTTGGCGTTCAGATTCATAAATATCACGAACCTGCTGCAACACAAATTCCGTAATTGCCCATACTCTCCACCGTCGCTGGGCGTCCGCTAACTGTTGTCCGACGACAGTTCGTTCCAACTTAGCGGCATCAAGGGAATTGTCATCCAATAGGTGTTGTAGTACTTGTTTCTTCTGCCCCTGTTCTTCATGTAGATTCGCCAACGACTCCGAAAACACTTTAACCTGTTGCCTCAATCGCTCTACTTCATCCCGTAACTCCAATTCATTATATTCGTCCAAAACTAGGAATAACTCATTTTCACCGAACTCGCTATCCTTTAACCGTTCGAGTATTACATCATTCGCATTATCACATCTGCTTCTCAACTCCAACGCATCAGAATGATTTTGGGACAACTGTTCAAGTTCGGCAAGATCCGATACTCCCGCTCGCACAAATACACGATTGAGCGTCGTCTCCAATTCCTGCAGTTGTTCGATGATTTTACGCCGCTTCTTCCTCAATTTACGCGATGACTTTTTCAATATTTTTCGTTGTTGTTTAGCTTCGCGTTGTTGGTTTAGCAGACGACTCAATTGTCGCAGTTGGTTTGCCGGTTCAAGGGATTCTGGCTGCATGTCCAGGTCGATTAAAATTTGTTCTATTCGAACAACCAAGTCGGCCAAATCTGCTTCCCGCCGCGCTAACTCCGCCTTACGATCATCCAGCCTTCGTTTGCGTTGGGCGATAATATCTGAGTTATCAGCAATCGCGTGAAGATCGTCGGGTTGTAATTCTAGGGGGAGACCTTGTTCACCGAGCACACTAACCCATGATTTTTGAGCCTCGTCTGCATTGCGTTGACAGTCTGCTAAGCGAGTTTTCGACAACTGCAGTCGAGCATTAACTGTCTTGAGCTTACCCAACATTGGCACCATCGACTCCAATAGTGAATGTTGCTCACGTAAATCGCGGAGTTGTATCTCCCATGACGCTCCACCAAAGTCATTAATAAGTTCGATCGCTTCAATATTAGACTGGCACTCGGCGTTCTGGCGTTTTAACAACGACCGGCGCGTCGTTGCCACTGCCACCTTCTGTTTTCTACGTAGCGATTCCAACATGCGACAACCGACGCCGAAACCGAACAAAACGACTCCCAGCATGCCAATAAGGGTCCCTGTCGCGGCCCCTATAGAAAACACCGCGGGAAATGCAAACCCAACGGCGAACGCCGCGAACCCAGTGACCGTCAAACCAGCTGATGCAGCCAAAACTAGTCCACTCGGTAATCCACCTACACTGCTGGAAATGTATTCCTCTGTCGATTCCAATTCCCGTTGAACGCGCGTTTTCTGATCGTCCAGTTCGAGACGCGTTCGTAACAGACCAATCTCAGAACCTAAATCTGCTAATAATTGTTCGAACCCAGATTCGTCAAAACCTACACTAGATGACGCAACTCCCTGTGCATCGCCCCAAATTAATTGCGGCGCATTGGCAACAACCAGGTCCATCCATGATTGCTCAACCTCTTCGAGTTCGCCCTGAATACTATCAACAAGCGAAGCTTGTTCTGCACATCGCTCCTCTGCAAAGATAAGTTCCGCCTCCACTTGGCTCATCGCCCTTAAAATATGGCGATCCACTTCGGGCATCGGGCCAGGAATGCGGTCGAATAAGCCGTTTGATAATTCGAACTCACTCTGATCGCTAAGTGCAGCAACGTCCTTCTTTAATGAAGCTACTTGATCCTGCAGGGAAACCAGCCAACTAGAATGTTCGCAAATTGCGCGAACCCGCACGATGTTCTCTGCCACATCCACGTTTATAGGAACCGAGTCTACCTGCAGCTTCACTGCGGAAATCTTTTCTGTTAACTCCTGAATCTCTTGGCTCAGCTCACCCCGTTTAACGTCCCTTGCGCGCAACAACTGGACGGAATCCGTCGATACAATTTCCGCGAGGCTCTCACTTAAATGCGGAGCTTCGTCTAATTGTTTGAGTGACTGACATCTTTGATTCCACACGTCACGAATAATCGTTGCGGTCTCCAACCGTTTAACGCTTCGCTGTACGGCATTTGATTCATCGGTAATCCGGTCTATATCCTGCCTACCAGCATGCAATTCATTACGTAGTTGAGACCATGATTCGAGCTGCCGTAGATCGCAGTGAATTAATTGATCAAGCTGTTCAACGCGCGTCTCCAAGCGTCTAATTTCCGAATCGTCATGACATTGGTCGTAAATCGAGTGCCGGGTCTGTGTAACACCTCGTAAAACTTTCCCCAACGAAACGCGATCCATACCGGTGGTCATTTCGTAGAGGAATTCCGCTGCCTCCGTCGCGTTGAGCGTGTTGAGATGCTGCAATTCATCTAATCCTACAGTGAAAACATTCTTAAAGACATCATGGTCTACACCGTTTAACAATTCCCGATTCATGGTCGCGGCTGAATGCAATTGTCCACCAATAAGGACGTCCAATCTTTCTTTTAAATTACCCTCAGATACTGATAATTCTCGTGACACGACCCATGTTTGTCCATCACCGCCTTCAATGGATAAACTTCCCCCAAATCCTTCATTAGCATTCCCACGGACATATTTGCCCCGTCCATCATTCGATAATCCGTAGAACACACCCCGAATGAACTCCATACACGTTGTCTTACCCGCTTCGTTAGGACCGTATATAACAACAAGATCGTCGTTGAGGTCACTAATCTCAGTGTTTCGACAAACGCCATATTTTTGCACGTTAAGGCTGCGGATTAACATTTCAGGCGGCCCCCGATTTCATACTAGGATCGGCCGGTGAATCGTGGGGCGTGTTAGTGTGCCCTCCCAATAATAAATCGCCTAATCGTCCGGCATCGTCGAGTGTTCGTAAACCTTCAAGATCCTCTTCCACGCGTGTCCAGTCATTAGTCACCCCATCCAATACTTGGGCGCCTGCCAATTGAATATCGGACCAGCCATTCTCTCGCAATGAGTCAAGCGCGAACAAATAGTCCCCCAATAGACCCTCGCCATCGGATAGCTCTACACTATCCTGTCCACAGTGGACGTTAACGCCCAAGGTAAACACGCAGCTAGTGGATAACATAGAATGTTGGCAAATTTGTCGTTGCCATTGCAGGAATTCCCTGTTATTAGCATGAAAGACACTGTTAAATTCCTTGCAGTTTACATCCCACTGAATAAGGCTAATTTGATCAGCTTTCCAGCTATTCGATTCTACGTATTCGCATAACTTCAATTCCAAATCGTCAAGGTCGCGAATCGACTCAACGTTAATATTTACATTCTGATAGCGAATTGGTGAGCATTCTAATTCCCTACGTTCTACTTCTTCACTGACCAAGATTAACTGCGCACCGCGTGGTCCACTATCGGCAAGGCACCGCCCCTGTGGCACGCCCGCATAAAATACGTTAGCGTTCCCGTCTACCAAATGATCCGCGTAGCTCCGACCACCGAGTAGCCATAGCCCTGCCGCCTCAAGTTTCTTGAACGCATCGACGGTTCCGCCGCCAATCACCACCTGACGACCGCCCCGTGATAACCCGTCAAACCACTTCGGATGAATATCACCAGCAGCATCGCTGCCACATCCTAATACTTCAATTTCAATCCCACCTAACGTCACAACCCTCCGGTCAATCATGCCGCGGTCAAATCGGATTGCAGAATCCGGCCATGCCATTGAGGTTGGCCACGCGTCTAAAGGATCACTAGCTCCAGTTGCCCACGCCACCGGAATGCCGTGCTCGTGCATACGATTGAACTGGTCCAATAGAAACGACAAGGAGCGTGCGCTTGATTTACTTGGACACAAAAGATTGCCTGTCAACGCAAGCATATCGACCTGATGTTGGATCGCTAAATCAAAAACGCGAAGCGCAGCAACTTGCGGTGCCGCTAGCACTTGCTCTTCGATAGCTTCGGGAATCCAGCGAAAACCGCCCAAAGGGACGTCAAGTTGAAAATCTGAAGCATGTAGTATGGTGAATCCTTCACCAGCCATCGTTACCTCCGTTGTAACTGTTGGCGATTCCGTCGCCGCTAAACATACAAATTCGCCTAGATTGTACCGAAAACCGTCAAATCATAAAATGTTGATTTGGGGATTTATCGAAGCAAATGGGATTAGAGCAGGGCGGGGCGTTCATGAAAAAAGCACCATCACCCGCATTGCCGAAATGTAAACTACGGCGATTTACTGTCGGAATCCTATAGCACGATGATAGCGCTGAATATTGCCCATTCGTCGTGACGGCGACTTAGCAAGCGACCTAACATAGTGTGTCAGTTTAGCGAGTTCGACGTCACTTAGCGCTCCGCTGCTAGGCATCACCGTTCCCGGCATGCCTAAGCGAATAATTCGAGCAACTGAGGTGAATTCATTTCCAGCCTTATACGGATCGTGAATCAAATCGCGCGCAAAGCCTGGAACTCCCTTATCATCGACAAGATCGACGCCAAAACTGCCTTCTCCATCATCACCATGGCATTTATGGCAGTTCTGCTTCAAATATATTTTCCGGCCGTCCGCCAACACGGGTGGGGTAATCGTCAATGCGTCCGGCGCAACCCATCGCTGCGTTGGTACGGTTTGTTGAGTCATATAATCTGCAACCGCCTGTTGGGCGACGGCATTCAGCTCGCCGTATTCGTCAACGAGTAATCCATCCTCTTTCAAAACTAACGTTACGCGTCGCCGGGCACCGAAACTTTGCATTTGCTGAACCTCCCGTACCAAACGATCGATTAACCCGGCACTAAGTTGCTTCCAGCTCTGCATTGATGTGTTTGACACACCATTTATCAAAACATGCCTGATGTCATCTGTCGATGCGATCGTGTTAGCAGCGGTGGATAACCGAAGTTGCCCGTTTATCAAATCTCGGGGCTTCGGATACAAATACCGCCCAGCCTTTCCTTGGCCATCCCCATTTTTGCCGTGACATGCGCCGCAATATTGGCGAAATTCTTTGCTCGTTTCAAATTCCTGCGTTAATCCTAGCCGAGCGTTGGTCATTACACAGCAAATCAGCAGGACCGCCCAAGCCGCGATATGACTATTTGATCTTAAAAGCTTTTTCATGATTCAAATCGTAACGACTTTATCCGGTCGGCTCTACCCGAATTAAATCTGCGAGTGCACTAACGCCTGCAAAGCCATGAACCCATTTTTCTCCGAAACGAAACGCCGGCACCCCCGTCACAGCCAATTTTCGGCAGTACGACCAGTCGGACGCCACGGCATCAACCGCTGCTGAGTCCGCGAGAGCTTGTTCAATTCGCATATCGACTAACCCAATTCGATGACATATCCCCTGCAGCACTTCAAACTCCGCTATATTTTCTCCCCGCGAAAAATATGCCGCAAACACTCCTGCCCTGAATTGGCTAACATGTTCTGCACCCTCATTATTATCGCGCGATTCAATATATTTCGCTAATATCTGAGCGCGACTGCTATTGTATGTATGTGTTCGCGAACCGTAACATAATCCCTCACCGCGCATTATCGTGCCAAGTTTTTCTTGGTCCCTAGCAACGTCCAAACCGCGCCCAGCAAACAATTGTTCTAGTGTCATCCCCTCCACAGGCGTGTCTGGATGGAGCGGGAAATAAATATATTGCACCGTCAAATTATTGTCTGGAATGGCCGACAACAACTTGTTTTCGCCAAGATAACACCATGGACAAACAAAATCAGTAAAGACTTCCAGCGTTTTCGAATTCATACGGATTAATCTTCCATTCAACTAATATTATTCTTGCACCGTTGCTTATGCGACCGTCGTTCGGTTAGCAACAAAAGATCACCCAATTTCTCAACAGGTGGTGGTTTCGTTAAATAACTCACAATCAAACCCACCAACAGCGCCGTTACGGTGGTAAAAAGTCCGTCCCACCAAGTATTATTCTTAATATCTGCAAAACTGCCAAGCCAATGAAGGTCATCCGCCGCCGCAAACTTCGTGTAAATTCGTATGAAACAAAAAACCACGACGCCGGCAATCATACCGGCAGTAACGCCCAAGACATTGGCTCTGGCGCAAAACATTCCCAACAACAATACAGATAACAACAAACCAAAAGATGCACCCGCAATCGCTAACAATATATCAAAAACGGGGGAATTTACGTGAACCAAAATGACTGCTGCAACCGTGACAACCACACCGAAGACCAGCGTGACAATTCGATTAGCCGTGACGCCAACTTCTTTCCCATTACGCCAATCCGTAACGAATGACGCAGTCATACTATTTATGCCACTATCTAAACTGCTCATCGCTGCTGCAAACAATCCAGCAAGGAGAAGTCCCGTCATCCCAAACCCGGTTGCGTGGTGAACAACAAAATGAGGTAAAAGCTGATCCTTGGCTTTGCCCTCAGACATCGCATCGAACAATGCTAACATTTCTGTCGACTGGTGGTAGAACACAAACAACGCTGTACCCACCAGAAAAAACAGCGTGCAAGCGAATAACGTAAACAACCCTTTGACATAGAGACTTCGTCTTGCATCCGAAATAGTATCAACCGTGACGTATCGTTGAAAGCCACCGTAGGTTGCCACTTGCGCACCTAAATAGATCACGAAACCGTAAGCACATGCCGAATAAATATTACGTTCCCCCCAACCTCCGCTTGTTGAAAACATTTCAAACTTATCCGCTTCTATACCTTCAGCAATCATCACAGACCATCCACCGTCAATTTGTGAAACTATATAGAAAAGTAAAACAAACAAACCGCCACCCAACGCAAAAGCCTGGATCGTATCCGTCCAGATTACAGCTTTAACACCTCCCACTGCGGTATACAGAGTCGCTAATGCACCCACCGCTACGATCATTATGATTACGTCAGTACTGGAGTCTGTTTCCAGCACAACCTCTAAAATTCGTGAAACCGCAAGGAGCATTGTCGCCATCCAACCTGCCGAATAGAACATGAAAACGGCACTAGCAAAAAGGCGTACATTGCGGTTAAACCGTCGCTCGAGATATTCGTATAAACTTACCGACCCCATACGTTTATAAAACGGGATAAACCAATAGCAGACAATTGGAATAATCACGAAGGGAATAAATAGAATCGCGAGCAACTGGTGATAATTTCCGAAAGCGCCCTCTGCCGGTAGCCCTACAAATGAATTTGAACTCATGGTAGTAGCAAACAATGACAGACCCACTGGTATCCAATGCATATTTCTTCCACCTAGGAAGAAATCGTCATTGGACGTCTGATCGTGCGAAAACCATAGTCCTAATGACACCACCAACAACAAATACCCAAGACACACGACCCAATCCAATGCCGCTATGTCGGTGATTCCGCCTGCTAGACTTAAGTCATTCATGCGTGATATGCCTTCTATTAATCGCCGCCGAGACAAACGACCTCATCCGGAAAAATGCCTCGGATCTATAAACTTCTACAACTTAAGTTCCTATGTTTTGGCGGATCGTAGTCAACCCTTGTACCGTTCGCTTTATCTTGAAATAAACATGGTTCACTTTGACTTGAGGCGCCGCGACGGTACGTTATATAAGAAGTCGTAGGTTTATTTTACCCCTATACATTTCGCGTTTAAAGTAGAGCCAATATAACATGCCCCACTCATACCACAAATCTGGGACGACGATGGCCCTGATCCTATTATCCATCGGATTCTTCATACCAATCGTTGGCAGCACTCAAGCCGTTGAGGTGTCGCAAACAAATATACGATCCGTATTCAATAACGGCGAGCATAACGCGTTTACTGATCTTGCTTGGTTCAAAGGTAGCATCTATCTTACGTTTCGAAGCTGCCCAGACGGGCATATGGTTTTCCCGACGAGTCGAATCATCGTCCTCAAAAGCGCTGCCGGAAAAAATTGGACTCAAGTGCAGTCATTCTCCGTGAAGAATCGCGATACGCGTGACCCTCACTTCGCGGAACTAAACGGTGAATTGTTCGTTTACACAGGTACGTGGTACTGTGGACCAAACAAACCGGAAGTCCGCAATATCAATCAAATGGTTGGCTACGGAATAAGCACTAAAGATGGAAAACAGTGGAGCTCCCCATTTATGCTCGAGGGAACATACGGTCATTATGTGTGGCGAACGGCAACCCACAATAATCACGTTTACATGTGCGGGAGACGCACACGCGATTTTGCAGAAGTTGCAACGCTCACGGAACGAGCAAATTTATTACAGTCGAAAATTCTAGCCAGTCAAGATGGAAAACGTTTTCTACCGGTTGGCACTTTCCAGGAAAAAGAGGGCGATGAAACTGCATTTATGTTCGACGAACTTGGTCGCATTACGGCCATATCGCGGCGGGGACGTGACAAAGCAGAGTTAATTACTCTCTCCGCCGATTTTCAGATAACATCACGTCAAGAGCTAGATCGCTATATTGGAGGTCCGTTCATCGGTCGCTTTGGAGACCATACACTTGTGGCCGGCCGTAATATATCCGGCGGGGAATCCAAGTTGGTAATCTGCACCCTCGTTGATGGAAAACTCAGAACTCTCTGTGACTTACCCTCCGGAGGCGATTGCTCTTACCCCAGCATGATCCAACTATGCCCCGGCTGCGTCCTAGTCTCCTACTACTCGAGTCACGAGAAAGATGACGATGGAAAACCCATGACTAATATCTATCTCGCTGAACTTGAATTTTAGCCTCCAGCTTAAGATGCGAGATTTTTGCATCGCGGGTTTCACGATGAGCTCTGCACCACCGTAAAGCTCACAATGCGATCTAGCCGAAATGTTTTTTCAAAACTGTCAACGTGACAGTATGCCTTGACATAATAGGCATTATTTTGTCGAAAGATTTGTTTGGGAGTAATCACCCTCGGTGGGCCGGGGAACTCACCATATCGAATTTCTAAAGTACTTCCCCCCTCAATGGCAAGCTGCACCCCTTCGAACTCAGTCGGCAGCGTAATGTCTGTTGACGAATAGTCGGTAAAGCGATAGACATTCGCCCCCTGGAAAAGGCTATCTAAATATGGAAATTGAGGCAGCAATTCGAAAGCCATAGACAGGCAACGCATCAATAATAGTGAATCAGCTAGGCCACGGTGCTCTTCCCTACTAATCAATCCGAGTTCTCTCCCAATGGTTTCAAGTTTGTAATTTTCGAACTGTGGAAATGCTAGTCGAAACAATCTTAACGAACAAATGATGTGATTGGTGGGTGGTTTCCGATGCGATGCCGTATAGGCAGCTGCGAGAAAACTGCAATCGAAGGGCGCATTGTGGGCAATTAACACGGTGTCTTCATCACCAATGAAGTCTTCAAAAGCAGGGAGAACTTCATCGATGGTCGGTCGGCCCGCAACATCCTCGTCCCTAATTCCATGGATGGCGGTTACCACCGGAGGAATATCACGTTGCGGATCTACTATTTGTTCAAACGTGTCAATGCCTGCAGTCGAGAGGCAAAATCGAACCGCGCCTATATCAACGACCCGATCAGCAAAGGAGCTGATCCCCGTTGTTTCCAAATCAAAGGCGACAAATTGCGCGTGTTCCGTTCTAATATTTCCAATTTGCATCCGCGTGGCCTCGTTAACTTGCATTCTTTTATGTGCACCAAAAACCGACTCAACGCGAGAGGGTGTATCCGTCAGCGTTGACATGGCCTACCACTCACCTTGGCGTACCTTATCCAACGCTTGCCATAGATACCACGATGCAATTGTACGATACGGCCGCCAAGATTCAGCAAGTTTTAGCATTTCAATTTCAGTCGCGCGCTCGTTAAACTCGTAAATTGCCGTTATGGCATTAACAATACCCAAGTCGCCCGTGGGGAATACATCAGTTCTGCCCAACGAGAACATCAAATACATCTGAGCCGTCCATGGTCCAACGCCCCGTAGTTTTATCAACTCGCTGGTTACTTCCTCATCACTGCAATGGATAAATTCACTTAAACGTACATCTCCATCAACAGCGCTCTTGGCAATACTAAGGACTGACCGACATTTGGCTACGGAAAAACCAATTTTCCGTAGCTGATTTTGGCGGAATGACAACATCTTCTTGGGGGTTACTCGTCGACCACCGTTTAATTCAAGAAACCGTCGCCAAATCGTCGCGGCGGCGGACGTAGATAGCTGCTGCCCCACGATACTACGCACAAGCATACGAAAACCACTGCGATCCACCTTAATCCTACATGGCCCGACGAGTTTAATTGCCTTTCGCATGACTGCATCGCGTCGGCGGAGACTACGGCAAGCCTTCTCGAGTAGTGATCCATCCATAGCCACGCCTTAATTGACTTGCAACCGGTTACCATTTCAAATATACAGCAGACACGTTATCCATATACCTTATCCGCTAGTTGCAAATATGCCAAATCGTCACCAATTTGATCCGCTCAATTTCCGCTCGCTCAATTTAATTTCAACCACACCGCCCGAAGACAGCCCGAACCCCGATGATATTCAGTCCGAGTTCAAAACGTTACGAAAAGAACTTGTTTCGCTGCAACGGGTATTGTACGCCCAACGCTCCGACAGTCTTCTCATCGTATTCCAGGCGCTCGATGCCGGTGGCAAAGACGGAACTATTCGCAAGGTATTTAAAGGCGTGAACCCACAAGGCGTGCAAGTTGCGTCCTTCAAACGCCCAACGCAAGTCGAATATGATCACGATTTTATCTGGCGGATCCACCCACATGCCCCGGCACGTGGAATGATCTCAATTTTCAATCGATCTCACTATGAAGACGTTATCGCCACCCGTGTACTGGGAATCATCGACAATGACGTCTGCAAGGACCGTTATGAGCAAATCAACCAATTCGAACACATTCTCACTCAGCACGGTACCACAATACTAAAATTCTACTTGCATATATCAAAAGACGAGCAAAAAGCTCGATTTCAGGATCGTTTGGACAACCCCAGTAAACAATGGAAATTCTCAGTTGCTGATTTGGAAACTCGTAAACATTGGTCGTTATATATGGACGCCTACGGTGATGCATTAAAACACTGCCATCACGCTACGTCCCCCTGGTACATCATCCCAGCAGACGACAAATCATACCGCAACCTAGTAATTACCCGCGTGATAGTCCAGGCGCTTCGCGACATGGCACCCAAATTCCCAGAACCAAAACCTGGCTTAGCACAAATCGAAATAAAATAACAATAACCAACGGGATTTCTCCCACGCGCGATCGAGTTACGGCCAATTCCAACTAAAGTACGCCACGGTCAACGCTATAACGCGTCACGCATTCCTGCAAATGCATCAAAATTATTCCGGAATTTCGACGACAATTTCAGCGGTAAAAAGACTCGTCGGGTCACCCCGTTCTCGCAACGTTCTTTCGAGGACCGATCGTTGCCTTTCAACACGAGCTTCGTAGAGCGTTTTGCCACGATATACCACCATGACCTCTTTGTCGAGGTCCAGCATCTTGTCATTGAGTAATACGACAACTTCTGGAACAGAAGACGATTCAATCGTCACCGTTTGTTCTTCAATGTTTGCCGCAATTCGACTACGGCCCTTGATGGATTCGCCTCGAACCGCCAGCCAGTAAAAACGCTGGTGTGTTTCGGCATCTTGCAACCAAACAATTCGTTGAGGCAGCGGGTTGCGAGTATATTTTGCCATCCACGGGATCGCCATTGCATCCTCCCGTTCCATCCAGTGACCTTTCCCCTCGCGTATTTTCGTAAAATGCTGATATCCGGCAGGTGACGTTTTTTGTAGGTCGTCTAATAATTTTCCCCACTGTGCAGCAACTTCGTTTCTTTTGTACGCCGAATCTAACGCGCCAACCTGAATAGAAAACGGAGTGTTAAGTAAGCTATCC
>JABHUV010000133.1 GCA_018658605.1 Planctomycetaceae bacterium
TGCACGTTCAAATTCATCAAATTGTTGTTTGAATGGTACGAGTGCTGTACCTGCGACCATGGTTAGCGATCGTGCGACCGGAGTCCCCATTGGCTTGTCGCCGGTTAATTGGTTGGGGACGCCATCATCCGTGCCACCCATGCCGTCCATGCCGTCCATGCCACCCATCATGCCACCCATATCACCCATGCCACCAGCCATATCTCCGGTATTTCCACCGGTTGGACGATAACCTAGTATTTGGCCGCGGTCGCTGCGCAGTTTACGGATAGCACCTTCCAAATTACTCATCGCCCCATCCATGTCGCCCATCATTCCTTCCATGCCACCCATCATGCCACCCATGTCTTCGCCCATGCCAGGCATCTCATCTCCACCAAAGGCTGCATTGTTATCTTTCTTGGCAGGTTTACGGATTGGTTTTTTTTCTTCGATTACTTCTTGAGCAGGTTCGTCGGCGTCTGTGGGATCGTTTTCATTTTCGCCTAAGATATAGGCTACTGGTCCAGTTAAGGCAAAAGTGCGGATATCCATCACTGCGTACAACTGGGGATCTTCGCGTCGGGTAATGATGCGGTTGATTGGGGGATTGAATAGTTGATTGGGCGAGTAGTCATCCGAGTTGATTGTCATTTGACTATTCTTGGATCGAGATTCATAACTTGTCACACGGTAATTGTCTTGTTCCTTTTCCCAGCTTCCAACGGTGATGTTGTTATTAGCTTCGGTAATTTTACTATCGAGTTGTTCGCCGTTTTTGTCGAAACGTTTTCCCAGATCATTTACTCCAGCACCCATCCCAGCGTAAATAAGGTAGCCGGAAAATAAAACGGCGACGGTCAGAGCGATTTTTTCTGCATGGACGATCAACAAGTTGTCAGAAATCGGCTTGGACTTGCTTTTGGCCGTGATAGCCGATTGCTTTTTGCGGACTTTCACGGGCGCAGTGGGGTCGGCTGTGGGATCAATCTCACCGCTAGCTTTAAGCACAGCGTCCATGATCGCATCTGCTTGGTCTTGTTTGTTTTTGCGTCCAAAAACCATGTTATATTCTCCATTGCAAAGCAACGATCCAGAAATTTGGTGTTGCCAAACAATTAGTAAAAATCATTTGGTTAAAACTATTCAGCTTCACCACCGGGGTCAGCTGGAGTGTTGTTGTTTGTGTTGTTTTCTTGAGGATCAATTCCTAAAGCTGCTAAGTTAACAGGATTATAGATGTGGACGATTCCGTATATTTCGACCTCAACGTGATATTGCATTGTTGGGATTTGACTGGCAATACCGCCACCCATACCCCCCGTAGCTCCGCCCATACCCCCCATAGCTCCGCCCATACCACCCATAGCTCCACCCATGCCCCCCATGGCTCCGCCCATATCCCCTTCACTCATACCTCCGTCCATTGCTCCGCCCATTGCTCCGCCCATTGCTCCGGAATCTCCGCCACCTTTGTTCATACCTGACGGAGCGTTGATTCGAACCTGTAAAACCTCGATGCTTAATTCAGCATTACCACAGGCAGCAAGAAACTGATGCAAAAACCTGAGGTCGATCGTCAAGCGAATTCTAGTGGGATATCGCTTGGCAATTGCAAGTTCGGGCCGAACATTTCGCGACTTAGTCGTGATGTTTAAGGCAGTACGTAATTCGCTAATCGCCAGCGGTTGGTATGTATCGTCGACATAGCGTAGGTCGCCAGGATCGCTGGACGGTTCAGCTGCTCCGGTGCCTCCACCTGCGTCACCGCCACTTTCACCACCGCCACCTTCGCCGCCACCGTCAGGGCCTCCTGTCCCTTCCATGCCACCCATCATGCCACCCATGCCACCCATCATGCCGTCCATGCCACCCATGTCGTCGCCCATGCCGCCTGCATCACCGCCCGCAACTTTCCCACCACTAAGTATCGCTTCTTTAGCGAGATCCACTCCGGTGGGACCGGAGAACGCGCCGTTTTTGGCAAGGTCGATACCGATGATATTGGTGACTTTAGCGTTATACGCAGCGTCAGCTGTTTTATTCATGTCCGCAATAATTTTAAGCCATTGGTTCAATACCCAAAGGTCTTCCTGTGCGTAAAGGATTTCGAGAGTGGTTGGTACGCTACCTGCCCAAGAAAATCGTGATGCGAGAGATTTTTGATTAGATTCTTTCCAAAGGACCAGATGATCGTTGACCGTCGCGGTGTCCGCCGCACCACCCTCACCAGCACTTGCATCTCCAAATCCGTTACCTGCGTCAGGGTCGGAACCCCAGCGAGCATCGACGATGTCCGCCAGAGTTGGTAGATATATGGATGTAAAGTCTTTATATTTGCTACGAGCAATCTGACTGATTTCCGTTTTTACTGAATTGTTTAACGGGTTAATCACTCCGTCCATTTCTACTCTGAGTTCGATAGGTGCTAATGGTTCAAAATAATTTGCTGTTATGCGATCCAGTTGATCAGGACCGACCGGCCAATTCAAGGATTGCTTTTGCACGTTGTATTTGTCTTGCCAAGTTTTATGAATGTCAGTTTTGACGGTAGACAAAATAATATTCATTCCCTCGTCGAATTTCGCGTTAGGATGGTTTCCTAAGTCCGTGATTTCTTTCAAATTGGAAAATGTTGAGCTGATTCTGCTTTCATTATTGGTGCGTTCTTCATTGAGTGAGCC
This sequence comes from Planctomycetaceae bacterium, assembly GCA_018658605.1. The sequence continues at coordinate 2,664 of JABHUV010000133.1, forward strand.
GATGGCCAAGAACCACATGATGGAAATGGTGAGGACTACGACGCCGGAGACGCCCCAAAATAAGTGTTTTTTAATGTCTTCCATAAGGCTCTATATCCACAAAGGAAAAAGGTTTGAGCTAAGTTGATTCGTTAAACAAAATTTATTGATTTAATTGATAGGTGTACCATTGTCGTCCAGACCAAGGTCACCGGGGTCGCCGCCTAGATTTTCATTGGGATCACCAACTGGCGTTTGTGCGGCATCTAATGCATCTTGGGCTTGCTGCGCGGCAAGTTGTTGAGCAGCGAGTCGTTTGATCGGTTCAGTTGGCACCCAGCAAAACTGAACGACGAACGAGTATTTTTTGGCTTTATAGATTACTGCTTCTTCAGTATCCCCGTTGGGATCGGAAACGCCTGGCTCAGAAGTTGCTCCAGAACCTAATGCCCCAGCACCTGCTCCGCCTCCACCTAGTGCTCCCATGCCACCCATGTCTGTACCTGGATCCCCACCACCGGTTGCGTTAGCATTCTCATCGCCGATAATCACTTCGCCGTTTTCTTGGGAGCTAACAAGTACAATGTGGCTGATCCCCATTTCTTCCATAGTGAATTGTTCGATGGTGAATTTCGTGTCCGTATCGTTTATTGCGGCTATCGGCAAGTCGATAATGCTTTGACGCAATCGTTCAAGTAGGGCCATGTGAACGTGGCTGATGTCACCCGTTTCCCGGTCATTATTAAAGAAATGATAACCTTTAAGCTGAATCACCCAACCCGCATCGGATGGGCCGCCGCCAACAGGTGTAGCGGCTCCGTCACCACCAATTGGTCCACCACTATTTCCGCCACCGTTGCCATCGTTAGCGGTGTTGCCAGCGTTAGCGGCGATTTCTTGAGCGGCGGTTGTTTCTAGGGCAATCATCTGCTCAACGAATTCTTTGTTATTGGCGATAAAGCTGGCATTTTGTTGAATGCCGTCAATCCAAATTTTCCGGTTTTTCTGGATGAAGCTGACGCCTTTTGCGTGGTCCGCCGAGACTTTCGTCCACCACTCGTTAAGGTCTTCAATATAGGCATTGTCGATTGATTCAATATAGAAATCGGGTCGGTCACTAAATGAAATTTGATCTGGATCACGCCATGTGGTTTGTTCTTGTGGTAGCACGGAATTAACGGTTTTTAATAATTCGATCCACAAGACTTGGCGGTCTGAATTCCCAATAAGTTGTTCACCAAAATCCTGTAGGTTTTCATAGGCTTTTTGTAGTGCCTCATAGTCCTTGATGTTTGTATCAGATTTGGCTGAAACACTTTCTGCCTTGGTGATTTTTGATTCCCAACTGTCTGGGCCGGACGCCGCAGGGATCGCTCCGGTGTTGTCGTGCGCTACTTTCTTCCAGGCGCCGTATTGCATAAAGTAGTTGAATAAAAATGAGAGTAGTAGCAGCGCGACTGCCGAAATTACCCACGGTTTTTTGGAATCAACGAGTCGGTCAAATAGGATTTCTCGGGGCAACAAGTTAGTTTGCAGTTGTGCGATGCCCAGAGATTGGAGACAGAGTCCGTAACAATTAGCAAACGAAAGCATGTTGTTTTTAAACGTCGGACTAGCCGTAACGGTTGATCCCTTCAGCCGTTTGAATGCGTTCATATCAATAACATCGACATCGATCTTTTTACCAATAAAGGCTTGAAGTCCGGGTAGCTTGGCGGTGTTACCCGTAATGACTACACCCTTGATGGTTGCTTTGCGATCAATGCCTTGAAAGAACCTAAGAGAACGTTGGACTTCCGTCCCGAGGTTGTCATAGATCGACCGCATCGCTTGAAAGACACGCTTTGGATTTGGAGCGTCGCGAGCGTTTCGTTTGAGATGTTCAGCCTTGGCAAATGTAAGCTTCAGCTGTTGTGTCATTTGTCGCGTAAAATGATTACCGCCAATTGGAATACTGCGATGCCAGACGCGGAATCCATTGGTAATGACCATATCCGTCGTCTCGGTACCTATAGCCAGTACCATGTAGCTCGGTGGTGGAGAGTCGGGGTCGAAGACATCAGGGTCTGGACAATTGTCGAGTAGATCGTAGGTGATGCAGTTATAGATTGCCATCGGCGCAAGTTGCATGGCATCTAGGGTGATGTTAGCGTTGTCAAATGGCAGCATTTCACGGATGACCTGATCACGCTTCATTGCAAACAAACCAACTTCGGTCTCTGTGAGCAATCCTTCCTGTTCGATGCCACCCCCCATCCGTTGGTAGTCCCAAACGACTTCGTTTAAATCAAATGGGATCTGTTGCTTCGCTTCAAATTCGACAATGTCTCGAAGCTTTTTGAGTTCAATCGGTGGTGGCTTAAAGAACTTAGCTAAACCGGATTGGCCCGGAACAGTTACAGCGACTTTGTCATCTTCGATGTCATGTCGTTCGATAAACTGATTTAGCGCTTCGGCGATTAAAGATTGGGGATCGGCGTCGGGTTGGCTAAGGATCTTCGGGTATTCGATGTAGTCGACCTGAGTGGCAACAAGATCACCATCTTGCATTTCACAGCGCAGTGCTTTTAGTGCACACTGTCCGATATCGATTCCCCATGCCCCTGGATTGTTCGTGTTGGCCATTATGACCCTTTCAATGGTTCATTGTGGTTAAAAAATGAACTGTGAACTTTGCAACGTTTTGTATTGTGCCGCGTTTATATTTTAAATGGTAATTCCGTAATATTTCTTCGCTGTATATCGACCACAAAGAACGTACCTTACCGACATCTATCGGTCTTTTTCAGGGTTAAACTTCCATTTTTTTACCATCTTTGCCGCTTCTCAACTAAACTTCCTCTACTCGACATCAATGCAAAACACAAAAATATCATTCATCTTCGAATTACTCTGTCCTATGACATTTAAGAGTATATCAAAGGCTATTTGTGTCTCACTTAGGTTTTTTGACTATCTAAGGGATCGCTGGTGTCCAGATCGGTAATTGCCAGTGTCATGATGGAGGAGAAAAGAATGATGAATGATTCCCACACATGACTTTAGATTGGCAAAGCCTTCTATGTTCCTAATATCCCTATCTACCAATGTTAGTTAACATAGAACCGTAATGTCAACGTTGTCACTGTGAAACTATTAGTCTTTATTGTGGGTAGTAGACATCATTTTGATCCGCAATAATGGATGTGGCAACAGATAAATTCATGGCAGCGACTGTTTAAAATAAAAAACACTGAAGAATGAGACATTTTTGCAGCGTTAGTCTCTGTTTAAACTCGGTCATATTAGCACCGACCAGCATCGTCAGTTCAGCGAAAAAAAGAGTAGCAATGTCCTGATCGGCATTGTAAAAATCTCCCACGCACTCATTATCCTACAACCATATTCAAGACATCGCCATGATTTATAAAGAACTTGCTATTTTACTCCCGTGCCATAGCCTTGAAGATTTCCCAACACACCACACGGGTGACGATGCTGCGAGTCTATTGGCAAGCTGGACTGGGTTGTGGCATCCGTTACTAATTGCGAACAGTGAAAGTATCATTAAGTGGCACCGCGCGGATGATCCACCGGAAACACTATTGGACGTCTTGTTAGTCGTACCGACCGTCGCTATTGATAACTTAGCTACGGGTTACCTGCAACGAGCCCATGATGCGGGAGCGACGGTCATTGAAAGCCAGACGTGTCGTGAAGAGGTTATCTCTGCCGCATTAGCCGATGGCGAATTTCCTGCGATCAACTCAGACATCATTGCTGACTTTTTGGCGCTCGGTTATTGCTACCTACAGATCGAATTGCTAACGCGTCAAATGCGATATGCCAGTAATTTGGATGAAATTCATTTTGAGAATCTTGTTTGCGAAGCCGCTCGTTTCGCTGTGGAGCAAGATGATGCTGCGGCTGTCGAAAAACTTCAAGCAGCATTCGATTTGCTTTCGTCCGAACGCGATCACTATTATTCAGTTGATGCATACCTGATCGACGTCACGATGATTGCAGCAACGACGATGGGCGATATGCTGAATACCGACATTGTCGGCCAAGTTCCTAGTAATTTGTTGCTTGCGCCAGAGTTGTTAGAGCAGCTATTCACTGAGAATCCAAACGGTGGGCAGCGGATTATCGAGCGTGTGGCCGATTCAAGCCTAACCGTGATGGGCTGCGAGTATGGAAATCCCGACAATACGCTTTTACCCGCCGAATCGGTGTTAGCAACTTTATTGCTAGGACAACAAGAATACGAAAAATATTTAAACATCAAACCAACGATTTATGGAAGGCGTCAATTTGGCTTGACGCCAAATCATCCTCAGTGGCTCTCACGTCTCGGCTACAGGGCGGCATTTCACGTTTTACTAGATGCCGGATCCTATCCGGAAGGTCAACAAGCTAAAGCCCGCTGGGAGGGAGTGGATGGTAGTAGTGTCGACGCAATTGCGAGAGTCCCACTTAACGCCAATAAGCACGAAACATTTCTCACACTTGCTGCGAAACTTGGTGAGACAATGGATATGGATCACGTAGCGACGCTCTGTCTAGCGCATTGGCCCGATACCACGACACCCTGGTATGCCGACATCAAACGAGCGGCTAAATATACTACTGCCTTGGGGAAATTCGTTACATTGGACGAGTATTTTACGGAGACGGACCTACCAGGGGTCAGTGAACGGTTTACGGCAGATCAATATCGTTCATCGACGCTTGAGCAGGCGATGTCTAACGGTCAGGCAAATCCGATTTCAAGTGTGGTTGAGAAATGGAAATCTCACAATAACTCAGACTCGCTCACCAATGTGGCTTTACTCAATGAACTACTTGGCAACGATACGTCTCCAGTAGATCTCGCTTCCGACGATGGCTGTGCGACGGATCATAGTGTGGATACGTTCTCGCGTGGCTTACAACGCGGTGATAGTGGTGAGCTAGGTTTGTTGGTCATGAACCCGAGTAGCCATGTACGGCGAATGGATTTGCAAAACGTTCAGCTTGACGCATTCCCGGCCGTCGCTCCACCAGTCTATGCGGTTGGTCAGGGCAATGGCAATGGTGCGCACGTGATTGTCGATGTGCCAGCGATGGGATTTGCTTGGGTCGCAACAAGTGGCGGCAAGTCGACGACAGGGCAAGAGATGGCCGCCGAACGGATGTTGCGTAATGATTTCTTTGAAGTTCTCATTAATGCAACCACGGGTGGTATTCAATCGATTAATTCCCATGCCGACCCACGGCATGGTCGCGGATCATTGCAATTGGCTTATCGGCAAGCAGTACGCAAAAAATCTGGACGGTTAGCCGAACCTGATGACGCTGCTAACTATTCCGTGATGGCTGCGGATTCGATTAAGGTTACCGCCGCCACATCAACACGCGGCGAAATCACAGCTTCCGGTCGGTTGATGCATCGCAACGGTGAAATTTTGGCGACGTTTGAACAAGTGTTTTCAGTCGAGCGAGGTAGCCGTATTTTGGGGATTCAGACGGAATTAGATATTCTGCAAGAGCCAGCCAATAAACCGTGGAATTCCTATTACTGTTTGCGATACGCGTGGGGAGACGAAGCAGCTAATTTGACGCGCGGGGTGCAAGGGACGGTCCATGGTGCAAGTAGCAAGCGGTTGGTTGCGCCGGAGTATATTCAAATCGAGTCGGATAAGAAAACGACATTGCTCACTGGTGGCTTACCATATCACCGCCGCATTGGTCGACGGTTTTTAGATTCAATATTGGTCGTCAGTGGCGAGACTTGTCGGTCGTTTCAAATCGGGATTGGTATAGATTTAGACCAACCCCAGATTGCCTCCCAACAGTTTCAACAAACGCCAATGTACACGGTTGATTCTCAAGGAGAACCGAGCGGTCATAATCATAGTTCGTTGTTACACTTAGGTGCTCGGAACTTAGTAGCCACGCATTGGCAAACAGTGCTCGAAGGTGAAACAGTGGTGGGATTGCAAGCACGAATTATGGAAACAGCTGGTCGAAGTGTGCGGACAAAATTGGCCGCTTTTCGACCGGTCGTGTCAGCAGTGCAGCAAAATTTAGACGGTTCTAGTTTGGGTGAATGTAATATTGAAGACGGGCAAGTTGTATTGGATATGACAGGTCACGAGTGGCTGCAAATTGAGTTGCGGTTTTAGTAGATCACCTCTGTGGCTTGGGAATTCATTAGGAATCAAAAAGAAGGCCGGAAATTTATTCATGATTGTAACAATCGATGGACCTGCCGGAGCAGGCAAAAGTACCGTCGCACGCATGGTCGCAGACCAACTCGGCTTTATGTTCCTAGATACCGGTGCAATGTACCGCTGTGTTGCTCTTTTGGCTCATGAAAATAAGATCGCTTGGGAAAACGAAGATGCAATTGGAGAACTAGGGCGGACACTAGCGTATTTTGCTGACCACGATAAAGTGTTTATTGCCGGGGAAGATGTTACTCAGACTATCCGCTCCCCAGAAGTTACTGCGACTGTGCATCGAGCTGCCGATAATGTACAGGTTCGTGAATCACTTGTGAAACTACAACGTCAATTGGCTAGTGGTAATAATGTGGTTACGGAAGGTCGTGATCAGGGAACATTGGCTTTTCCGGACGCGGAGTGCAAAATTTATCTTTCGGCTTCGCCAACTGAGCGGGCACAGCGGCGCGTTGACCAACTCAACGCAAATGGTGGTGACGTGACATTGGCAGAAATATTAGAACAACAAACCATACGTGACGAGCAAGATGAAGCTCGTGAACTTGGTGGCTTACAAGCAGCCGACGATGCGTTGTTTGTCGTGACTGACGGGATGAATGTAATGGAAGTAGTTGAGCATATAGAACGACTTGTGCGCATTCGCGAAAACGATTCGGTATGAATATTAAGGATGCAACACGCATGGCTACAGCGGATCGAAATGTTTGGCCCAGCAAAGCGTTCAGTAAATATTTGACCTATGCCACAGCAAGATTTGTTTTTCGTCTCTTTGCATTGTTGTTGTTTCGCTTCCATTGCCAAGGTCGGCATCATATCCCGCGGCGAGGTGGTGCACTTGTCTGTGCTAATCACCAGAGCATGCTGGATCCACCTATCGTGGGAATGGCTGCTAGTCGACACCTTGCTTACCTTGCCCGAAAAACGTTGTTTAAGTATCCACTATTTGGTTGGTTCTTACGGAAGGTTGATGGGATTCCGCTGAACCAAGGTGGTATGGGAATCCAAGGCATCAAGTCGACATTGAAAAGCCTTAAGACCGGCGGTGTGGTCGTTATCTTTCCTGAGGGCACACGCAGCAAGACTGGAGAGTTGCAGCAACTTAAGGGAGGCTTTATTGCACTTGCTCGTCGAGCTAAAGTACCGCTTGTTCCTTGTGGGTTGGTCGGAGCTCACGAGTGCTTGCCACGAGGAACGAGTGAGATTCGCTTTCGTCGGATTCGTTGCGTGTATGGGGAAGCGATTAGTGTCAGTGAGATCGAGTCACTTTCCGACGAGCAACTGCTGGCGACTGTCCACAATCGCATTTTGGATTGTATGCAACGCGCGAGTGTTAGTCGCCGCTAAGCGGCTATTTGCTTTTGGGCGACATCGCTATTTGGTGCCACTGGCATTGTTACCGTTTCTTCTTTATCAACAAACAAAGTGATCGTTTGTTGCTCGTGCGAGCAGACTGCAATGAGATTCTCATAGTGAAACCTACGACCTATATAGCGGCTATCGTCCAAGGCGATGCACTCTATTATTGGAGTCGTATCATCGATGTCGCTGTCGTGAAATTCGGCAAAAAGATCAAGAATCCGTGACCGCAGCGTTTTGTGGATCGTGGGATGATGCATTTATATAGGCTTACAACAAAAAGAAATGGCTTGTGGTTACTGTTGCCAGGTTAAGGCACTACAAGGTTTGTTCGGCGAATCAACCCATAATATTGATATTGCTGGTTCTGGGACGTACAGATTATGAACATTCACTATTTTGACATTTAAAGAAGTTGAAAAATGAAAAAAACCACGCATGCCGTATTGCAAAACGTGGTTTTTAAAAGCGGATGGGCTGGGATTCGAACCCAGGGTACGCGTGAACGTACAGTAATTTTCAAGACTACCGCCTTCGACCACTCGGCCACCCA
>JABHUV010000096.1 GCA_018658605.1 Planctomycetaceae bacterium
AAGACCTTTGATGAAATTCAATTTGCTGCGATGCGGTTTTAAGGGCTCGAGCACTTTTCCCAGTTGCATGTCCGCTCCCTGCCCTTTGGCCCACCACTGCTGAGAATGATATCCACAACCGCTAAAGAGCACGGCCATACGTACGGGAGCCATATTGCCGTCGTTTGTCGCTGACACTTCATCACCCCAAACCGACATAGATTCCATCCAAGGGAGTGCAACGGTACAACCTACTCCGCGCAACATCGCGCGGCGCGATAATCGCTTATTGCTCATTTGACGCCACCTTTTTTATACATCTAGCATTTTCCCTTCAATCAGATAGGCGTAATACATTCTACCTAAACAAACATTATTGTGGCACCAAATCTCGTCCTCGAATAAAACGAAACTGCTTACTCAGCACTATATCATCAATAGCGCTACGTATTCGAAAATCATTCTTTTGTAAATTTAGAACCATCTTATCTATTAATAACTGATCGGAAAGTTGCACCTCACGTCCAAGAGCATACCCAAGTAGTTTGCGACAAAACTGATGCAAAAATTGATCTTGGGTTTCAGTAACCAGATATTTCCGTAAACCACTCAACCCTTCGATCTCCATTTGGTTTGGTAGTCTGGTTTTGGTATCGACCGTCCGCTCGCGAACTCGTCCTAAAACGTCATATTGCTCTAAGGCAAATCCATAAGGGTCGATGAGCGCGTGACATTTTGCACAGCTCACGGCACTGCTATGTAGCTCAATTAATTGCCGAGCGGTCAAGTCTTTCGGCACAGTTTCAGGCAATACGGGTACGCCTGCCGGTGGTTTTGGCAATTGTTTGCCAAGCAAAGTCTCATAGACCCAATTACCTCGCAATATTGGACTCGTTCGGCTAGCGCCCGAATTCGCCGCCAACGTCGATGCCATTGCTAGAATACCGCCTCGACCGTGTTCGTGAAGTCCGGTAACTTTTCGCCAATTCGTTCCAACGACGCCAGAGATACCATAGTGTTTGGCGAGTGGTTCGTTGAGGAAGGTGTAATCTGCTGTAATAATATCCAAAACCGACCCGTTATATTTGAGCAAGTCCTCAAAAAACAAAACCGTTTCCTCATACATGGCAGATCGAAGATCCGCAAATTCAGGAAACAGTTTTTCATTCTTTGTGTCATTCTTGTCGAAGCCGCGCACATGCAACCACTGGCACGCAAATTCAATTGCCATGCGTCGATTTCGTGGGTCCACCAACATACGATGTGTTTGCGATAACACGGCTTCTGACTCCGTTAGTAACCCCTTTTGTGATGCCCCACGCAGGGCTGAATCTGGCAACGATGACCAAAGAAAGTAACTCAACCGTACAGCAAGTTCTTGTTTTGATACGACCGTGGCAACAACTCCGGATTTTTGATTCTCGATCTTGAACAGAAAATTCGGTGACGAAAGGATACGTGTCAACAACAACCGACAAGCAGATTCATGGCCGGTGCCTGTTTCTCGAAAAGCTGTATACAATTTTTTAAGCTCGTAAATTTCGGCCTCCGTTATATCGTGTCGCCAAGCTCGATCGGCAAAATCCACAAGCGCCTGCAAATGCAACGGTTCGGTTTCTCGCAAGCGAACCCTAAACGAATTTGCATACTCAGTAACACTCTGCTTAAGAAGAGCCAGTTGTTTAACGATGTCCGGACGATCCTGCGTGGCAAACTCCGATATTTGCTCAAAAACAACTTGATATCGCAATGGTTCCCGCGCGACAAACAGAAATTCCTCCCATAGTTGATCCAACTGCTTTTGCTGCACCTCATCCAACATTAACCGTTGCAATCCATCGTCTTCCCGATACCACAGCACCATCGTAACCACCTCGTCGACGGGCACGATACGAATATAGGCCAACGTCCGCGGGAACACTTTCCGAAAATCATCTAAATAGGAGGAAACTACAATCGTTCCCTTATCATTGGTAACGATCGCATTGTCGCCCGATAGTAATTTCTCATTCTCCAACGGGTTGCCTAGCGACCGGATATCTACCGCACACTGCACGGCTGCCACCTCCCCCTCAGCGAAATCATTAACGGCAGTAACTCGTAAGGTTCGACCTGCCGCGACGATTGCTGGAATTGTGACGTTAACTGCATCTTGCCCCTGCGTGACCAGGTCGACCTTGGCTATAGGCGCACCCCCGGGATGTTTACCGAAACGAGGATCTGCGTCACTCTCTTTTTGTAACGAAGCCAAATCCACGTTTGAAACAATATTCTGAAGTAGCTTGAACAATCGACCATCCGGACCGTTTGAATCCGCTGGCGGCAAACCGAGTGCAAGCTCTTGTACCGCTAGAGCGATTTTTTGCTTTGACGAAGGGTCACGTTCATTGAGCCAGCGCCACAACAACGAATTTTCTGGTATCAACCGTGGTTTCTTGATTACTGTCCGAAGTGTCTCCATTTTCCCTATGAAAAAATGCCACACCGCTTGATTTCCAAGTCGATCGGCGTGCGGATTTCCTACCAAAATATCTCCTGAGCAATCTTTCGCCAGGTCCCATTCCCGTCGTTTACCGTCGACTTCCTTCACCGTAAGATCGACTCTAGTAAGATCGCAAGAATATTCTCCTGCTCTGGGACCAATAAAAACAGCAAGGACATCGCCATTCTTAACTTTGACTCGTTTGGGAGCAAATATTATTTTGCCTCCTCTTTCCATTTCACCATGCCATAATTCACTTACCTGCTGACCTGAAAAATGTCGCAGAAAATATTCAACGCCGTTTCCACAACTGTCGTGAGCATCGGCGACCAAAGACTCAACGGAAACTGTACCTGTAATCGGTGATTGCCACGCAGTCGCCACAAACTGAGTTGGGGACGGATGCACCGTAATCCCATGTGGATGGGCCAGTCCAGGAATTCGCACCGCCCTATCCGATGAATTTGCTGTGAGCCCTGGTGTCGCAGGCAATCCCCATCCATTAACAAACTTATAACCCGCTGCCGATTTGGTTTGCTCTAACATGTGCCCCGTTATTTTGAACGGCGTAACTATCTCAACCCCCATCAAACTCATCCAAACTCGTAATGCCACTTCATCCAGATCATGCTCACTGGAAAGTTTTTTGAGATCTGGTTCAGAGTCAAGTTGCTCGGCCGCGGCTACCACTTCCAGATATTCCGCGGCGTGTTTCAGGCTTTCTTCGCGAATGGAAACGTAGCGTTGGTAAACCGCCTCTACATTTGCCAGCATGATGGGTTCTTCGCCTTCTTTTTCTAACCGCGCCGATTCCCAAACCACAAAATCGTTCACCGAATCCCCGCCGGCAACTCGAGTTTGCAACCATGCAACAACATCCTCTTTTTGTTCCGTGTCAATTTCCTGCAGCAAATTTACTGAGCGAACGATGGGATTCACCGACTCTTGCCATGCAGCAGGTGCCCCTGATCTACCAATGTGCCCGACCACGTTCAATTTCCAGAGTGATTTTTGCCAAGACTCAACATCAGCGATCACTAACCCAATCGTCTCAGGTGTGGCAGTATTGATCTGTTCAGCGAGTTGTCGCAATAAGAAAGTATGCTGTTGCGGTTGTTCACACAGCGCCCACAAGGTATGTAAATACTTAGAACTAAGGTCACAACGACTAGCCACCGCCCCGATGGTCATTTCACCTTGTTGAATTAACGGCCTGTAATTCACAATCGCGCGGAGATACGGCCCCGCATGCAAAAGACTTTGCTCTTCAATCTCTGCTGACTTCGACGAGTGTGAATGTTGTTGATAAAACCCACGGATTTCGTCCATCATCTCGTCCACCACGTCTCGCCGGGTCGTCTTTCTCGAGAAACGCATGCCACTTGGGGTGAACACAGCATGCTTCGCAATTTCCGACGCTGCGTCTAAATATTTCCGTACAAGGTTAGCAGACATTGAAAGTGCGTCACCAGTATTGGTAAACCCTTCACCAGCCGCGCCGTCGACGGGAAATTCGTGCGTCGGGTCAAGAGTCTCAACCCCCGTCAAATCTCGAATGGTGTAGGTATATTCCGAATTATTCAATCGTCGTAGGACAACAGGTCCTGGGTCGCCAGCGCGGATTTTCGCCTCATTCTTCAAAAATCCCGTTACCCACTCGCTTACGACTGCATGCATTTGATCCGTAGGTTGTTCTGAATCCTTTGGGGGCATTTCACGAGTTTGAAAAACCTTGCTAACTTTAACCCAAGTCTTGATTTCACTGCGGACATCCGTCACCGAGCCAAATTGCGTGAAATCGATGTCCGCTTCCACTACCTTACCGGAATGGCACTCAAGACAATACGTTTTCAGAAATGGTGTTACCGTCGAACGAAACCGTTGATCAAATCCGTCTTGCGAAGCAACTACTTCCGTGTTGCCAAAACAACAGAACACTACAAGACAGACTAGCTGAGTGATTGCTAACTGCGATCCCTTGCCGACAAAACAACTATTTGTATTTGTTACTGCCAAAACTGAACTCGCGAAAACAAGTTGTATTTTATCGCTTGGTTACAATGCCTAATCACCTCACGCCAACTCAGCGCCGGGGCGACCCTGTTGGATTACGTACGACGCTGGTGTTAGAATTGGTGAACCCAATTTATCCACAAATGGCGTCGCGCGGAAATGGCTGGTCCACGTTTCCGAGGTCAATTCGCAAGACACGTAACCACGGTTTGAATTGTACCATTTAACGAAGTCGTTCTGTTCGGCAGCTCGTACATATTCGGCTATATGGTTACCGCCGTTGCCCCCAGATGTCATCGCCGTACCAACAAACTCGGTACCAACCACTGGGGATTTGGGGTCTTGAAAATCTAACTGCAAATCATTGACCCAGTTCACGTGGATGTCCCCAGTAAGCACTACAGGATTAGGTATTCTCCGTTCGTGAAAGAATTTCAATAAACGACGGCGACTAACCTCGTAGCCAGGCCATTGATCCATACTGTAACGACGGTCTTCTCCCTCACCTCGGTTCAAAGGCGCCATCATCACTTGCTGCGCTAAAACGTTCCAAGTTGAAGTAGATTTCAATAGATTGGACATTAGCCAATGTTCTTGGCGATCACCAAGCATCGTCCCTTTGGGATCAAATACTTTTCCTGTCATCGGCTTGGTACGATCACCATTAGGTTGGTCCGTCCGGTACTGTCGCGTGTCAAGTACTTGGAAATTCGCCAGTTGACCGTACTGGCATCCTCGATACAACGTCATATGCGGGCCCTGCGGAAAGGAACGCCGCCGCAATGGCATAAATTCGTAATACGCTTGGTAGGCATTCATGCGGCGTGTCAAAAACTCTTCAGGCGATATCCCGTCTTGCTCCGATACTAGGTTGGCATAGTTATTGTCAAATTCGTGGTCGTCCCATGTCACCAACCACGGGAATATTCGATGGGTCTCCTGCAGCGATTGATCAAGCCGGTATTGAGTGTACCTCATTCGGTAATCCGCCAAACTGGTAATCTCAGAACCTATATGCTTACGCACTCGATTATCCTGTCCCCCATACTCATAGATATAGTCGCCAAGATGAATTACTAAATCCAAATCTTCTTTTTGCATATGCGGGTAGCCATTAAAGTACCCGCTCTCATAGTGCTGACACGATGTAAAGGCAAAGCGAACGCGGTCCGGCATGGCGTCGCGTGCAGGCGCCGTGCGAGTGCGCCCGATAGGGCTGGTTTCATTGCCAACATGAAAGCGGTAAAAATACCAACTGTGAGATTTAAGATTATCAACTTCCACATGCACTGAGTGGCCTAGTTGCGGCATAGCGAGTGCGGTGCCGCTGCGCACCACGCTCGCAAACCCCTCGTCGCTTGCTACTTCCCACTGAACCCGCACTGCCTCGTTAGGCATCCCACCATGTTCTAATGGATTTGGTGCTAAACGGGTCCACAACACTACGCCAGTGGGTTCCGGATCGCCGGATGCCACACCAAGCGTAAATGGATTGCCGTCGAACTGTGGGTTATCTAATGCGGCACATTGCGCGGTCACGGCTGTCAGTGGAATTGCCGACACGGTCGCCATGTATTGAATGAAGTCACGGCGTTGGACCCCATAACGTTTACTGTGAGACAGAGATGATTTCAAGTTAGTGGGAGACAGCATAGAGTTCACTTTGGCCTTTAAATACCTATGAGCTTTAATTTCGGAGACGCGGCAATAACCACTAATTCATCAATTTTTGAAGCGCCGTTAACATTGCTGAAATCGAATCTGGATTAGCTTCCTTCCAATCGCTACTGGCAAGTTCTCGGCCTAATACAGTTGACCCTAAGTGAGCGAACTGCGTTCGCATGGTGGTCAACACTTTCTGTCCGCCGCCGCCAGAGTGAGTAGACAACGCTACGGGCAATCCGGTAAACATTTCGCGGAAATCATCGCACTCGGTCGACAGCCAAGCGATCGCGCTGCCGAGTGTCGGTGGCACTCCTCCGTTATATTCCGCGGCGCATACCCACAGACCATCAGCGGCAGTCATCGCCGATTGCAATTGCGCAAAATCTTGACCAGGTCCCGTTTCATGCTGACGCGATGAGTACAAACCGATTTCTAGGGAAGTCAGGTCCAATACCCTATTCTCAATCCCCATATGTGAAGCTGCTGCGGCAACCGTTTCCGCTAGCACCAGATTTTTCTGGTGACTTGCCGTCATAATCAATAACACAGTATTCTCTCGCTGTTAATCGTGATACCAAATTATGGAGCAGCTAACCTTTAGTTGTATGCACTCATTCCATGTTCAGAAACATCTAGCCCAACTTCTTCTTCGCTCGCCGATACTCTAATTCCCAAAGTTGCCTTAAGGATCGATCCAACGATCAGCGTAAAGATTACGGTATAGGCTCCGATGGCACCGATACCAATTAACTGGGCCACGAAGTCCCCCCCACCGAATATTGCAACAGCAATGGTGCCCCAAATTCCGCATACCAAGTGCACACTCACGGCGCCCACTGGATCGTCGATCTTCTTGTCGACGATGACGACTGAAAAGTAAACTATCACACCAGCAATCGCCCCAATCATAACCGCGCCTTGAATAGTTACTGAATCCGCACTGGCGGTCACACCAACAAGCCCAGCTAAAATACCGTTAAGCGCCATCGTTACGTCCGGTTTACCCTGAGTCCACGAGACTAAACCGGCAGCTAAACCACCAGCAGCGGCCGCCATCGAAGTTGTCACCAGGACTAGAGAAGTCAATGCGGGGTCGGCACTAAGAACCGAACCGCCGTTAAACCCGAACCACCCAAACCACAATAAGAATACGCCAACCGCGACCAACGGCATGTTACTACCTGGAATTGCATTCGGTGAACCATCGGCGTTATATTTACCTAAACGAGGGCCCAAGAGCCAAGCCATTACGAGCGCCGCCCAACCGCCAACTGAGTGCACAAGCGTTGATCCAGCAAAATCGTAAAAGCCTAGTCGGGCTAACCACCCACCGCCCCAATGCCAAGCACCAGTCACCGGATAACAAAATAGCAGTAAGCAAGTCGCGAAAATCAAGAACGAACTGAGTTTAACTCGACCAGCAACCGAACCCGATACAATCGTGGCACAAGTTGCTGCGAACATCGCTTGGAAAAAGAAATCTGTATACCAAGTATAATCGCCATATGCGGGCGTAAGATCTGGGGCACCCTCTTGTAAAGTAACGAAGTTAGGGATAGCTTCCAAACTCAAAATACCGAGCGAATCATCACTAAACCCCGGATACATGACGTTAAAGCCGATCAAGCCATAAGTAAGCAGCCCAATGGAAATGATCATTGTGTTCTTGAACAAGATGTTGATCGTATTTTTCTGTCGGGTCAACCCCGCTTCCAAACTGGCGAACCCAAGGTGCATGATAAACACCAAGCAACCAGAAAGCATGATCCACAAGTTGTCGATTTTAAAATCGTTGAGTTCGGCTGGTGAAGATGTCGAATCCCCTTCCGCCGACGGTGCTTCACCAGTCGCTGTCTCGGGACTGGCCACCGCTACACTATCGCCATCGCCGGACTCCTCATCGCCAAATAAACTGGGTGTACTTACAAACGACATGGTCATCGCGACCAACAAACTCAATAAACAAAACCGCTTCATAACTAAACCCCTAGAATTCATAAGAACTTCGATCAATACAACACACACTTAACTTTTACGAATAAATTACACACGCATTTTACTTTAAGCGTCTGTAGTTTTTCAATCCTTTTGAGTGAAAAACATCCAATTCAATTTGGAATTTCGCAAAATTCTCGGGCTCATAGACTTAAACCTCCTTTTAGAAGGCAACATGTCATCATCTCAACAATTCCAACAGACAATTCGATGCTGAGACTTCTTTCGTATCGTTGGGCAAGGAATGCTTATGGCCGTTCTTGGATATGCTACCGCCTTTGAGCTGCGGCTTTCGCCAGCTCTCACTGACAATGACGCGCAACCAATAAACTTTGGCTATAGCAAACACTTGTACGGTTGATGCAAGACGCTGCTGCCGAAACTAGCGAAAAACCTAAACACGGACACTCACCTACTTTAACTTGTCGCTGCGACATCTCCCCGACAGCACCAAAAAACCCCGACCCCGGACAAGCAAGGCGATTACCTATCCGGGGTCATAATGGGGTATCCTCTCGGATCGAGTTCAATCCGAAAAAAGTGTTTAGCTAAGATTGTCTCCATAAGCACGCATGCCGTGTTCAGACAAGTCCAAGCCCATTTCCTCTTCTTCTCTGGACACTCGCAGCAGTCCCAATGCCTTGAGCCCCACGAACAAGGCAAACATTGTGCCGAACGCCCACGCACAAATAATAGCTGTGGAATAACATTGAACCCAAATGTACGCTCCCCGCGCTAACTCGCTGCCTGATCCAAAAATACCTGTAGCAATTCCGCCCCAGATACCACAGAGACCGTGCACTGGCCACGCGCCGACCGGATCATCAATCTTTAATTTATCAAGCAGCATAATCCCAAGCACAACCAAGACACCACCGATACCCCCGATCAACAACGCGTTTGGTTGAGTCACTTGGTCACAGTTTGCTGTAATCGAAACCAACCCAGCAAGCACACCGTTAAGCGCCATCGTGACGTCGGGTTTTTTGAACAACGCCCAACCAAAAAACATTGCACAAACAGCACCGGACGCTGCTGCCAGTGTCGTGGTCAGCGCGATATAGGTTGTTGCCTCAGCATTTCCAACTCCCGCATAGGTCAATTGGCTACCCGGATTAAAACCGTACCAACCTATCCACAACAAGAAAACACCGATGGCAGCGAATGCTATGTTGTGCCCTGGTAACGCATTAGATTTCCCTTCCACAAATCGTCCAATTCTCGGCCCAAGAACAATCGCTCCAGCCAAACCAGCAAACCCACCAACAGCGTGCACGACGACGCTTCCGGCGAAGTCCTGAAAACCAGCTGCGTCAAGAAATCCACCGCCCCATTTCCAGGCACCACTAATCGGGTAAATCAGCCCAGTCAGCAGCGCACTAAAAATTAGATACGCGCCAAACTTCATGCGACCAGCAACGGCACCAGAAACGATAGTAGCAGCGGTGGCTGCGAATGCAACTTGAAACAAGAAATCTACTGAATTACTGAATCCATAAGCAAGATCCTGTGAATCGTCAGCCACATAGGGGCCCGCGTAGCCTAAGAAGCCCTCGACGATATTGAAATCTCCCGGATACATCACTCCCCAACCGACAAAAAGGAAAAGTATAACCCCCACCGACAAGTCCATTACATTCTTAAACAGAATGTTTACCGTGTTCTTTTGAGAATTGAGCCCCACTTCGAGCATTGCAAATCCCGGCTGCATTAGGATCACCAACACAGCACACAGCATCATAAACAATGTGTTAATCACATAGTCGTTTTCAGGCAATGCAGCCTCTAGTAAAGCAATCTTGTCATCAGGAGTTGCTTCCCCAACGGCCTCTTCGCTCGACGCATCACCACCAGTCTCCATCGCCGCTTCTTCCTCCGCGGTTGGCACAAATTCCCCTGACTCGGTAGCCGTCGCATCGTCGTCCCAAGCACGCACCGCAGGCGCAACTGCGCCCAACGCGACAAGCATGGCAAGCAGACACAAAGCCATGCCAATCCATTTTTTATCAATATAGTAATCCGCCTTCATTTTCAAGCTCCTGATCTATTTCTCGATCTATAAAAGAATACTAAGTCGGCGACAAACGACGTTTGCCTCTGCCGAGTACCGCGGGCTCACCTGCCAACAAAACAAGCACATAACCCACTCACCACCTAGTAACGCAAAAGGCGTGCCAAGAACGCGGGGGATAAATCCGGCTAGCAGAAGAATTGAGTCGAAAGCCAATACGCTTCGAGAAATATAGGGGTAAGCTGAAGTCGGATAATATTTAACGCTATTCAGCGTGGACTTCAACGTGAACTGTGGATGACTATCCTTAAGGCACGTTGCCTAAAAACCTATCAATACGAACCCGTGGATAGTGTCCACGCCTGAAGGAAAACAAAAAAAAACGCCCACCCAAATAATCGGGCAGGCGTTTCTTCGTGTCGGATTTTTACGGAAACTCAGTCGTTTAGTACTGAATAATCGCATCCATACCAAATATTACGACAGTGTCTTGAGATGCGTCGTTCCAGTCAATACGCACTTCTGGTCGTAAAATCATGTCAAAACGACTAGTTGGTTTGTAGTTGATACCCGTAGTGAACGAGTATTCGCTACCTGGACCCAAGTCCTGTCCTTGCCTCCACCATTCAAGTCGAGCACCGACTGAAATGTCTTCGGAAACAGTGTAGAACACATACTGGTTTACACCAATATTGTAACGTTCGTTGGTAGCAACGTAGTCCGACTGGAATACGTAGTCCATTTTCTCGCCAAGTTCTATCTGCATGACGATACTATGCGAATAACCATTTTCGGTACCACTGATATCACCGAATGTCGTTACATAGTTCAACGATATGTTATCACCTATCGCTTTGCCAAGACCAAGAATACCGTTACTTCCATTACTCTGGAAACCAGTATCCCAACCAGATGAGTATCCAACAGTAAGGTCTAATCCAGATTCGGTGGTCTTGCTTGCAAGAATACCGGTGTGGCTAAACGGTTCACTGTTGTACATCGTATTGGCATGACTGTAAAAGAAGTTTCCAGGAGCTTGGACGACTTCGTAACCAACGATTGTGTAGAACTTACCAACGGTAATCTCCCAATCGTTCAATTGCGTTGTCAGATACAATTGAGGTAACGCCCAACCAAAGCCAGTACCGTCAGGATCGGAACTTTCAACGTCCCATCCACCAGCTGAATTGCCAAAAGCGGCAGTGTCTAGTGCATCAGCACCGAACATTACGTCCACATGGTAACCAAAACCAAGTCCTTCAGCATCCGCGTCGTAAGCTTTATCAAACGCAAACCAAACTTGATGAACGGTACCCTTCTTCGGGTTGTCATTAAAAAGACCAGCTTCATCCACAAGCGGCGTTAGCGGGTCGTCCAGGTATCGAGCATTAGTACGATCATGATATCCAAATTGTGTCCAACCACTGATATCCAAAGCCTTACCATCACGCTTGAAAATATTCCATTTCTTCGCTTCGGAATCTGCAGCTGCATCATCCTGTAACGTGAAAG
>JABHUV010000170.1 GCA_018658605.1 Planctomycetaceae bacterium
AATTCCTCAATAGCCTTACCATTACGAGGTGTACGGCTATCCATCGTGCAAACACGATAAAATGGACGGTGGGTGCGACCCAATCGTTTCAGACGAATACGAACTGCCACGATCTCTCCTTTAAATATCTTCTCCAAAATGAGCTGTCAGCATTAACGAACAGCACTTGTAATCTACCAATATGCGGTTAGAAACGCGAATGGGCAACCGACAAAAACGAATTTTCTTCATCTCGGACCCAGTTTTATAGCTCAACGTCGTCGACGGCGCGTTTGTCGCAGCATTTTTTCACGATCTTTGCGTTTTTTCTTCTTATCTGAGGATCTTAAACGAGTGCCTGTGGACTTCTTTTGTCGAGGTCCACCGCCCATTCCACCACCCATCGCTCCATCTTGCAGTTCTTTTACCGCCTTCATCCGTTCCTTCATTCCTTTTCCAGCCATTCCCTCCATCATCGGCTTCATTTGCTCATATTGTTTGATCAATTGAGTCACTTCGCCACCTTGGACACCTGCTCCCTGCGCAATTCGGTTTCGCCGCGGTGAAGAAATAACACTTGGGTCGCGCCGCTCTAACGCGGTCATTGAGTTAATAATACCAACTGTTCGCCGCATACCACCTTCGGTCTCATCGTCTTCGAGCATCGTATTAAGTTGCGCCATCGGACCACCGAGCATTCCTAGCATTTTTTTCACGAGCCCCGGTTGGGCCATGCTTTCAATCTGACCCTTGAAATCATCAAGCGTAAACGTACCTTCTTGCAACTTCCGCTCGAGTTCTTCTTGTTGTTTTTCATCGACGACTTGCCGCGCGACATCAACTAGTCCTAGGATATCGCCAAGACCTAAGATACGCCCCGCCATACCCTCCGGACGAAACGGTTCGAGGTCATCTAGATGTTCACCGGTACCAATGAACTTTATCGGAACCCCAGTCACTTCCTTGACTGACAACAACGCTCCACCTCGAGCATCCCCGTCAAGTTTCGTCATGATCACGCCATCAAGTTCCAAGGCTTCGTTAAAGGCCTTCGCACTATGAACGGCATCTTGGCCCGTCATGCCGTCGACAACCAAGTAAACCTGATGCGGTTGCACTCGACGATCAATATTCACCAATTGTGACATCAACTCCTCATCAATTGCCAATCGGCCCGCCGTGTCTAAAATCACTACGGTCGCATCATGTTCTTTGGCTTGTTTGATACCGTTTTGACATACCTTAACGGGGTCGGTAGAGCCTTCTTCGCTGTAGACGGGAATATCTAGCTGTTTTCCAAGCGTTTGTAATTGTTCGATCGCCGCTGCACGCTGCAAGTCGGCAGCCACCAGCATTGGTTTATGTCCCTGCTCACGCAACAATCGAGCCAACTTCCCCGTTGTCGTCGTTTTCCCTGAACCCTGTAAACCACAGAGCATTACAATATTGACCGGTTGATCCAAAACAGGTTCGGACTCTTCACCTCCAAGAATCTGAATCAACTCATCGCGAACAATACCAATCACTTGCTGACTGGGGTCAAGCGATAACAACACTTTTTCACCGAGCGCTTGCTCAGTCACATTGCCCATAAATCGCTGCACGACATCGTAGCTAACGTCCGCTTCGATCAACGACTGCTCAACGGACTGCAAACCTTCGCGCATGTTCGCTTCGGTCAACCGACCTTTGCCACTGAGTGACTTAATAGCGCCTTGCAGGCCTTCACTTAGACTATCAAACATGCAGTATTCACCTAAAGATAAGATTGTAAATCAAACCATAACATGGGCTGATTTTGAGATTCGAATGAATCCCGTATTCTACAATCGACTATGAAACCTTGCAAACGAGGTAAGCGGTTTAAAAGGCTGCCGGCGAATGTGTCAACGACACCGGCTTAACACTACCGGTTTCGGATACAATCAGTGGAATTTTAAAAACAACTGATGCAACTTTACACAATCCATTTTCATTATCTTGGCAGTAATAATAATCCATCGAAACAGTCAGCACATCTTCACCCACACCACTAACTGGAACTTCGACAACAAACTCGTTCGTTGGCTTGTCAAGGTGCACTTTACCGTTATCTACAATCCTCAGCGGTCCGCCGTCGGTCGTGTCCTGCACATAATAAACCTGTGGCGCTTGTGGGTTCATCTTCCAGCCAGCAGGTAATTTGAGCGATACGGCCAATTTAACCTTACCGTCAACGGCTTGCACATCGGCACTGCCCACAGCAACTCGAACTGCGTTAGTAAACTCTGGTACCACTACCATTTTCTCTGGTGGCTCTAATCCAGGGAAATCTAGTGTAGCAACTTTAAACGTCCCTAATTCAATCGTCCGGATTTTGTGATTGTTGGTATCGGCGATAAATAATGTATCACCGGCGATTGTAATACCTGAAGGTTCGTCAAACTCACCCTTAACCTTTCCAGCGATCGTTTTAGTAGTTCCTGTCGCTGCGTCGACGACTTTGACCTTATCGTTGTATGTATCCGTAATATAAATATTCCCTTCGTGATATTGCACGCCAAGCACATGTTGCAGCTTCACTTTTTCCTTGGGTCCATCTTGATCGCCAAAATAGAACAGTCGCCCACGCGGTAATCCACTGGTTCCCACCACCGTCATTACCGACTTTCTGCGATCAAAAGGTACGCCTCGAATCGAACTGCCTTCACTGTCGGCGATATATAGATACTCGCCGTCGGACGTCAGGCCGGAAGGCTGCGCAAAAGAGCTTGACCCCAAAGCGTAGGGAAGATTAGGTAACAACGGCCCATCAACAATATCCTCACGGCCATTACCTGCGTAGGGTCCAATGGTCGATTCATCGAGCGGCATCCGCCAAATTTGATGAGGCCCAGCCATCGCAATATACAAATCCATGTTGTGTACCCACAATGCCCACGGACTATTGATCCCCGTAAACTTAGGTTTACCAAACCACGGGCGGGATTGTTTTGCGGGAGTCGACCCAGGGAACGCATTCTGACCCTGTTTCCCAGTTCCCGCGATAGTCGTCACTTTTTTTGATTCGAGGTCAATTTTGCGAATCATATGATTCTCAACATCGGCCACGTATAACGTATTTTCATGCAACGCAAGACCCTGTGGATGATCAAACGTCGCGATATCGTAACCACCGTTGTTCCGCCCGACGGAACCTGTACCAATGATATCTTGAACGTTACCCTCAAGATCAGAAATGACAATCCGGTTGTGACTACTATCGGTAACAAACAATCGCTGAGAGGCCTTATCGGCTAGCACTTTCCCTGGGTACTTCAACGGAGTCGACTCAACTTTGAATTCTTCCAATTCAAAACGCAGTGGTGTTTTGTCAATCAACTTATTGTTGGCGTAATAGGGCATATTCTTTTTGAAGAACGCATCGAGCGCCTCAAAAGTAATTTCGCCTCCATTTTTTGCAACAAAATATCCTTCTGGATCAATCACAATCAACGTTGGCCAACTTTGCACACCAAACAGATTCCACAACTTGTGATCCGCATCATTAACTACTGGATGCCGAATGTCATGACGAATAATCGCATCACGAATATTTTGCGTATCTTTCTCTTCATCAAACTTTGCAGAATGAACACCGATCACGACAATTTCATCAGGATAAGCTTCTTCAAGCTTTCGCAAATTAGGAAGAATGTGATGGCAATTGATGCAACAATACGTCCAGAAATCTAAAACAACGAATTTGCCCCGCAAGTCGCGTTTATTCAATGGCCCTGTATTAAGCCACTGCATATCCTTCGGAAACATCATTTCATCCGGAATTGGTATTCGTTGAGTAAATGGATTACGTGCTTGATAAACGACTGCTTGTAACGGTGCGGTGAACCCTAGTTCCTGAGCCGATTCTGTAGTTCTTGATTCCTCACAACCACTCAACAACACGATGAACAAACATGTCGCCAAAACAATATATACCCACCGACCTATCACTGACATCTGCATTATTCAATCCTCTTTTAATCTTCTGATTTACTGTTGCTTTTATTATATAACATTTACATATAGTTTTCTTGAACACCAATCCAATTTCCATTTGTTAAAGCAAACCTAAATTCGCGGTCCCCCTTGTTGGAGCCCTCATTTGCCATTGAAATTTTTGTTTTCTGCTATAATCCCAAATACAACCTCCAATAGTCCTTTAGCCAAACATCTAGCAATCGTGCTTTCACTTCAAAAATACCATCGGCTTCGCAATCATTGCACACTAGCAATATTCGCTGCTTGTCTCAGCCTTTCAACGCTTTCCGCACAGGGCCAAGACTGGGCAAAAAAGATGTTCGCGACACTTGAGCACGATTTCGGTACGGTGGCCCGCAACTCGAATCAACAATTTCGATTTGAAATAACCAACCTATATAAAGAAGACGTTCACATTGCAAGTGTACGGGCTAGTTGTGGGTGTACTATTCCCAAAATAGAAACGGCAACACTTAAAAGCTTTGAAAAAGGTGCCATTCTGACGACCTACAACACTAAGAGTTTTGTCGGACAACGCGGTGCCACGGTAACGGTTACCATCGACAAACCGTTTTTTGCGGAAATCCAACTTCAAGTCGCGGGATTCATACGCAGTGACATAGTGTTTACACCTAACAGCGTTGAATTTGGCGAGTTTCAACTCAGCCGCAAACCCAAGAAAGAATTTCGCGTCCAGTACGCTGGCCGCACGGACTGGAGTATTACAGACGTTCGCAGTAAGCAAGCGTATTACAACGTGGAAATACTCGAGAGGACCGTGCTTGCTGGTGGCGTCGAATATCGGATGGCCGTTGAACTCAAAGACAACGTCCCAGTGGGATATCTAAAAGATTATTTGATCATCGTCACCAACGATCCCTTAAATCGGGAAATCCAATTACCACTTTCAGGTAAAGCATCAGCCCCTGTCACTTTGAGCCCAGCTGCGCTGCTTCTGGGGATATTGTCACCCGATGATTCCATTAGAAAACGCCTTATCCTCCGTGGCACCGAATCCTTTAGTATCACGTCAATCAAATGCAACCATGATGGCGTTTCGTTCGAAAGCGACTCCCAGCCTGCAGCAAATTCAAACGCACCTGCACCCAAACAATTACACATCATTCCCGTTACCTTTCAAGCCGGGACCGCAGCGGAAAAGATTCAGGCAACAATTACGGTCGAAGCCAAAATGGAAAGTGGTCAGACTATCGTTCTGACCTGCCCTCTTTCTGCAACCGTGGAATAGCCTCTTCGAGTTTCCGCATAACGGCCAAGACCAGATGTTCTTGCCAAGGCAACGCTGCTACTTGGACTCCCACCGGTAAACCCACACTTCCTTTTTCCGTTGCAATTGCCTTGCGAACCACGCTATCACGTACTCGCTCTCGATCTGACTCTTCCCCCTCCCCTATGATGGACCACGGCACCATTCCGGCTGGACCTCCAACGAGATTATGCAAAAAGCTATAACTAGCGGCGGGAATCAAATC
>JABHUV010000244.1 GCA_018658605.1 Planctomycetaceae bacterium
ATACTGTCCAGGTTGCTGATAGGCTACTGGCGCAATCACTTTGCCGATCGTATCGACACGATACCACAGCTTAGGTCGTCCAGTGCCGGCAACGAAGACATTGACGTTATCCGTGGACCAAGCAATACTCTGAGCGCCAATCGCTGGTTGAGTCACAACTCGACCTGACGATGCTAAGACATCGGGCGTCCAGATAAAATGATCTAGATTATAGTATTCGACACGATCTTGAATTGAAGGGAGGAAAATATTCTTGTTAACTATCACCGGCCCAGCACCCGGTAAACTCTGAGTCATCCGTTCGTTTGCAATGCTGCCATCAGCATTTCGCAACACAAACAGACGGACACCCGTTGCAACAACTGTATATTCATTGTTCGTACAAACGCCCACAGCGGGATGACGAGGATTCCCAACATGGGTCGTCCAGTATACCTGTCCTGTTTCACCATTAACAAGCGTAACGTCACCACGGTCGGACAGCATCGACAGATAGATTTTGGGGACGGAGTGTTCGATAAAGTCGACGCTACCGCCCAGCTCAGTCCGCTTCTCATCGGCCTTTAATCTTGCTTGTTCTCGGCCTAGAGGGCGTCCAAAGGTATCAAGATCTTTATCCGAAAAAACATAAGAGTCGTCACCTTGGGTGACTTCGTAGGACCAAGTAGCTTCAGCAGCATTCACGTGCAAATAGACATCTAAAATACTTTTGGAATACGGATTCATCGGAACCTGCAAATACCAAACCCGCTCCATGCCTAAACTACGAGCCGCATTGTGAGTAATCAAACCATTGGTATGAAGCTGACCATAAAGAGGAGTACCAAATAGTAACAGCATGCTCAATGCTAGAGTGCTGATTATACGCATATCATTGTTCCGTTAGATTAGAGACTTAATCGTTACGATCTTTTACATTCTGTACGTGCAATCATCTACAACGTACACCCATCATACATTTATCATAGTGTTGAACGGTAAAAAATCTAGTTTCATCTTCACCAACTCTGGCTATGGTTACCTATCGCTATATTCAGCGCATACAGCATCATTTCTCCATAATTGCCGTTAATCTTTACGTTAAATGGGGAAAAACACTTGTCAAACCTTACTAAACGTCATAGTCCTACCCTAGAAATACAATTGTGGAGCAAATTAATGTCCACCTGCGTTTACTCACAGCGTAAACACTCCCTTGCGGTCGCGCAGCGCAGGGCTATAGACCAACTAGGAAAGTACCCTTAAATTGAATGTCTATCTCAAAAGTCAACATTGATAAATAGTTTCCGCCGGACAGTTTCGTCGCATCCTACTAGCAACTGTGAAATACCCAGCATGAAGGTAAGTGAACTTAATTCAGATGAATTAACGGCACTCGAACAAGTGCTGGGATACCTCAACTTCTCCGCTGGCACTCAAGACCCTCGTTTCTATAACAACCTAAACCTCATCTGGAAAAAACTAACGGCGGTTTATCCTGAAGAAACTTGGACCCGTTTATACGACTTCCTATTCGAAGCCATCGATCACCTAGCGCAACAGAACGATGCCTTCACCAACAACGATCAATCTCGGATCGTTATTGAAACGACGTTCGACCAATTGTTACGAACGTATTTCATGTTCCATCAAGATTTACTTTTCCACCAATCCGAGATTCAACTATTCAATTCATACTTTATTGGCCGCGCATTTGACTTGGTGCTAAGTCAAGGACCCGATTTCGAACACCTCAACACCAAAACATTACTGCGTCAATTCAATGACTTCATTGGCTATCGTCCTGTGGCCACTTTAGAATCCCAAAAGATCCAACCCTACACCCACGAATGGCTACGACCCATTCCGCTTTACATCCAAGGCAGCGGGGCTTGCGAGGGCCCCTACCAGCGAGTGATCGACAAGACGGTCAAGCTCTTAGAGGAAACCGATGAAGCGTTATTGCGTGAAGCCTGTTTGGACACACACAACCTCAAGGAAATCGCCTTCGACCCGCGATCATACGATTTCGACCATCCTGCTAACAAACGGCCAAACCATCATTTTGGCATGTGGGATCCACATCATATCGACCAACAAGGATACTACGATCGGTTTGTCATTCAAAAGGTCACTCTCGATGCATTGATGCAAAGGCAAATAGATCGGCCAGACCTAGATGCTGACGAAGCTTTGTTTGAAGCAGCGGCTGTCCTTGCTGGGACAATATTGATGTCTTCAGGAATCAATGGCTGGGGCCCTAGTTGTCATGACTCCTCAACCACATTGGCAAGTCTCATGCCACAAATTGCCGACTACCGCGACCGCTTTTATCGGGATCTGTTACAGCGAACGGATCGTGTACATCGTGACCGACTGGCAGCGGAAACATTGATTCGCCATCAACCCTTCGGCGCCGCTCGCCAACATCTCAATGCCCAACTAACAGAAACCCGAGCCCATCAACTTGAACATATTCACCTCGGTCAAATTTTTGCCTTCATGGGGCACCACGATGCTGCTCATGAGAAAGCTAGCCTCGTACCGGTGCCTTCGGCTCGATTTCGTTGCCGAATTGCCTGTCAACTTGACCAATCACTGCAAGCGATCGAAAAGAACAACCTATCAAATGCCGCCGATATCGCTGGGTCAATTTTTTACCTTATCCAACGAGGCATCCAATGTGGTGCCTTTGTCGACCCATGGAATATCCTCGGATTTGATTGCCAATTCAGTCTGTTTCCAGCCTTAGAAAACAGTGTTCATGACCACCGCATTGATGAACTTGTCTTAATTGTGGAGCAGTTCTTCGCACTATTAGCTAGAACATGGAGTGAAGCAGCCGCAGTAGATGATCAAGTGCTTTGCCAACGCATCGACGAACATTTCCAAGAAGCTGCGCATTGGTGGCACAAATATGCAGCCCATCAAGTGACAGCTATTCACGCTGCCGATCCAAATGCGTTGTACGACGCAGCATCGCATGTAGCCGAGGCTTTGAATTTGTGGCACAAGGGCGGGGCCGAAGCGGGGAACGTAAAATTTTGGGCACCCTACGCTCAAATCTTTGATTCTCCCAAAGCCTATTCGCTCGTCATCCATTCACTACTGGAACACGGCGATCATGTTGCCTCAATGGCGTTACTGATTAACTGGCTAAGTGAAGCCAGCCGAATACCGCTTGAACATAATGACTCTTCCTTCTATATCCTCACGCGACGCTGGCTACTCGATGTTATTGGCAACTCGGATGAGCACACGAATACGGACGAACAAGCAACGGTTGTGGTCAACAAATGGAACCTCGTACGTAAGCTGTTCGATTACTTCGAAGCAAATTCAGAAGATTTTTGGACCA
>JABHUV010000396.1 GCA_018658605.1 Planctomycetaceae bacterium
CAGGGATTACCCGCTGGGTGCCCCGAGGGTTTAATAGTTTTTACTTTTCCCTGCGGAGACGCTTGCTATAATACAAGTAAGAATTCAATGATCCATTGTAGGTTTGGAGAGTGATTATCATGAACAACCGTATTGTGTATTCGCTGATGCTTGTCGGTATCAGTTTAGTATTATCCCAGCCTGCACAGATTGTAGGTGTTGAACCTGCCTCAGCGCTATCTACAGCAAACGTCGATGTCTTGAAGATTTATGGCAAGATACAGATAGTGAATTCATTTCCGGACTACAAGGTGCAGGTGGTGAATTCATTCCCTGACCTGAAAGTGCAAGTCGTGAATTCATTCCCCGACAAGCCGGGGAAATGGAAGATGGTGAACTCATTTCCCGACTACAAGATTCAGTTTGTGAATTCATTCCCAGACTTCAAGATTAAATATGTGAATTCGTTTCCGGGAAAACCGTAGGAAAACTATTCGCTTTGAATGTCGCGGGCATAGGGCCCAGACCGTCGGTTGAAATAGTCGATTTTGACATTAGCACCCACGGTCAGGTTTATGAGCGGTTGCTGTTGGGAGTTAGCACTGAATTGTGTGTATGCACTGACGTGGAACAAATGTTGTTTGCCGGTGTAGTCGACGAGGTTGATCGTGTTGTTGCGTAGGTCGATAGATTCAATCTTGCCGGAAATTGTTATTGGTTTAGTCGCTTGAAACGGTCCGGTGGGTTCGACACGACCGTTGATCCAGCCAGCTCGGCGATCGAGTTCTCGGTAGATCGTGTAGTGTTGGGTGATGGGGATACAAAACGCTGGGTCATCAGAACAGGCAAAGTAGTTGACGGTTAAGTGGATTGGTTTGTCAGATGTCCAGCCTTGCACATCGACTAAGAATTCACGCGGGTCAATGTCCGCTTCCGTGGAAACCTGTGGGCCGTCAAGAGCCTCTGGCATGGTGACACCGGGTGGTAATTCTAGCTCGACGTGAAGTGGTTTGGTTAGATTGTTCCAATGTACGTTGTGGATTGGGTCGAGGTGGAACCCAATATACATCTTACCGTTGCCGGTGTTAAACAGAGCTTGATCGGTGTCCGCTCGCAGCTTGGTATAAAGCGGCGGTTTATTGGGTTTGATGGTCGGCTTACTGATTAACGGAATCATACTATTGGGAACTTTGATACGTTTGACCACGCCCTGTTCGGCAGCTGGTTCCGGTTTTTTAATTGAGATATTAATGTCTTGAGCGGATGTTGGGTTTTTGATTGGTCCGACGAGTGCGACGAGGTCTTGCCTTAATTGCTGTGGATCTCCCCAAGTTCGTTTGCGGACAATGCGGCCGGTTGGGTCGATGACGAATTCCGATGTTGGTGCATTTCCCAATGCAGTCATTGCATCATTGTTCATGGTGTCACAGAGCCAAGGTATGTTACCGCGAATGCGTTTTTCGGCGTCTTTGATGTGTAGTAAACGTTCTTGGAGGGTAACGGGCTGCACATAGTGATTTAACTCGGGGTGAGCTAACGCTTTATAGATGTAGTAAAACTTGACGCCCTGCGGGGTGTAGTCATGAGCGATCGCCTCCAAACTGGGGACTTTGTTTAGAAAGGGTGGTCACGTTAAGCAACCAAATAGCAAGACGGTGTATTGGCCTTTAAGGCTGCGTAGTCGAAATTTCTTTCCAGCGGCGTCGTGCAGTGCGATGTTAGGTAGTTTTGCGTCAAGCGGTGGAGAGGTTTCCTGAAAAATACGATCGAGTCGTTCTAGCAGCCGTTCGCCTGGTGGTAAATCGGTTTCTTGAGCCGCCAGAGGAAATGAGAGTAACACAAACAGTAATAGGGCGATGATGGTGGTTGTTTTTAGCATGCTGTCTATCGTAGGTGATTATGGCGTATGTGTCTAATAATGATCACTTGCTGGATTGGCATGATTTGGGTGCTCGGTACAAGTCAGCGATGACATCAATCCTAGGAGTATCCAAAATAGTTATGATCACATTTTGACTATTTTCGTTCTTAGAAGCGATATTTGTGATTATACTGCAATGCAATATGAATGCTTTCTCTAGTACGGAAGAAGTTGTGTTGAACAAGTCACTCTATATCTCGAAATTGCTACTGGCGTTGGTGGTGCTTTGCCCCTACCAATGTGTGGTCGGTAGTTGCTTGCCTGGCGGGTCAGATATTGAAGCAGAGGTTTGCTTGAGTAACTGCGGTTGCGATGTATTACTACCGGTTGATCTTCAAAACCCACCTGCCACTCCACCCGCTGACTGTTCGTGCGGTGATTGTTTTTGTCAAGGTGCGTTGCCGATCACTGTTGCCGATGACAATCGTACTATTGCTGCGATTGCACTTAGCACGGATCAGTGGCATTACTCAACTGTCGCGTTACCTGTGAACTTACCTCACACTCAAGTCGAATTTATTTCTATCTTTGCAGTTACCAACGCAAAAGCGCCCGACGTATGCGCTGTTCTTTCCTGCTGGCTTATCTAATTCTGTAATTCAATAGAATCGTGTACGACATTTAGCGTGCACCCTTGCCTTCCGCTTGCGTTATGTATTCCGTTACAGCGGTCAAGTATTTCCCCATTCCCTATCATGCCTATAGTTAGGTTCAAGAAATGAATAAAACAACAAACAACCCGTCTGATTTGGACGGGCCGCAACAAGACATTGGCGAACAAACACCAGCGACCCAGGACTCCGGTACTAGCGGATTCTTAGGAGCGTTGCTGCGCGGGATTCCGACCTTAGTCATTCTTGGTTTGCTAGCGGGTCTGGTATTGTGGGGGCACAATCATGATTGGCAGGCACCAAAGTTTTCTGAACTTATCGGTAATCAGGAAATCCAAGGCGTTCTCTGGTGTGATGACCACGGCGTTCCAGAAGCAGATTGTATTTCCTGTAACGCTGAGCTTATGCCTAAAGAAGAGCTGCACGGTTGGTGTGCCGAGCATGGTGTGCAGGAATGTGTTTTGCATCATCCTCAAGTAGCGCAGTTGTCAGCGGATTCGGTATTTGATCCAACGGACTTCGAGCGAGCGGCACGAGCGCTGGCTGTTCGGGAACGTACCAAAAACGACTCGGCTTGCAAGATGCATTTGCGGCGTATTCAATTTACTTCTATTGCAGCAGTTGATTTGGCCGGAATTGACATTAATTTAGTCGATCGAGGTCCCGTGATTGAAACCATCAAGACGACGGGTGAAATCGTTTATGACCCTACACGCGTTGCCCATTTGTCTTCGCGGGCGAAAGGTACAATCTGGTCTGTGAACAAAAATGTTGGTGATCAAGTCAAACAGGGAGATGTTCTGGCGCTGGTTGATGCGGCGGAAGTCGGTCAACTAAAATCGCAGTTGCTCAAAGCCAAAACACAGCTCGATTTAAATACGAAGACTTTCCAGCGGTTTTCGAAATTAGGTGGTGATATTATTCCAGAGCAAAAAATACAAGAAGCGAAAGCTGCTAAATCGGATTCTGAATTTCAGTTGGAGAGTACTGTGCAGGCTCTTGCCAACCTTGGTTTGTTAATTGACTTTGATACTATCGTCGGTCAACCCATAACTGAAGTACGAGCGAATCTCAGGTTGTTGGGAATCCCGGTGGTTATTATTGAATCACTGGATGCTTCACGTACGTCAACTAACTTAATCCCCGTTGTCTCACCACGCGATGGTGTCGTTGTGATGCGGAATGCGGTTGCCGGTGAAGTTGTCGAAACAGGTAAGTCGCTGTTTACGATTGCCAATACGAAGCAGATGTGGCTGTTGCTAAATGTTCGACTCGAAGAAGCTGAACGGATAACGCTGGGGCAGAAAATAGTTTTTCATCCAGATGGATCGCAGCGTGAGGCAACGGGTAGTGTGACCTGGATTAGTACTGAAGTGGATAGTGAGACTCGTACTGTACGAGTCCGAGGGGAATTGGCTAATGCCAATGGTCGATTGCGAAATGAGACTTTTGGCGGCGGTGAAATTGTTTTACGTGCAGAAGACGATGCAATTATTGTTTCTAGTGATGCTATTCATTGGGAAGGTTGTTGTCATGTCGCTTTTGTGCGCGATAAAGATTATTTCAAAGAAGGATCTTACAAGGTATTTCACACCCGTAGCGTCAGACCAGGTGTGAAAATGGGAAAAAACACTGAGGTGATTGCTGGATTGCTCCCAGGGGAAGTGATCGTGACTGCTGGCAGCGGGATTCTGCGTGCGGAGTTGCTCAAGGGCAAACTGGGGGCTGGCTGACTGTGTGAGCATTAATTGGTTCGGTCGAACCAAAAGCCCATCAAACAAGCTCTTCAATAAGCCAGTGTTACTAAACTAAAATATCAAACAAGTTGCATCATGCTCAATTGGTTAATCAATTTTTCACTCCACAATCGCCTGCTGGTTTTATTCTCAGTTGCAGTCGTCATGGGTATCGGTGCGTTTTCACTGCAGCGGCTCGACGTGGATGCGTTTCCTGATACGACGCCTGTGATGGTTCAAATCAATACGACCACACCGTCGTTGGCACCTGAAGAAGTTGAGCGGCAAGTGACATTTCCGATCGAACAGGTCATCAGCGGATTGCCGGGATTAGAAAAATTACGATCGATTTCGAAATTCGGATTGTCTCAAGTGGTCGTGACGTTTACCGAGGGAACCGAAATATATTTTGCTCGACAATTGATCAGTGAAAGGCTTGCCACGGTTGAGTTACCCGCTGGAATCCAACGCCCTAAAATGGGACCAGTATCAACGGGATTAGGTGAGGTTTTTCATTACATTGTCAGGTTGCAAGACGTTGATATTTCAAGTTTGCCTCGGACTCGACAGATTGAAGAGTTGACGCAATTACGGACAGTTCATGATTGGATCGTCAAGCCACAACTACGTACCGTGCAGGGAACTGCTGAAGTTAACAGTTGGGGTGGTTTTGAAAAACAATATCAAATCCGTATTGCACCGACGCTGCTTTCCAAGCACGGGCTTACTTTTGACGAAGTCGTGAATGCTGTGCGCTCCAATAATCGAAATGTTGGCGGTGGCAATATTACACGTAACACAGAGATGTTGTTAGTGCACGGTATTGCTAGGACCGTGAATATTCAACAGATAGAGAACATTGTCATCAAGGCAATCGATGGGTCGCCCATCCGAGTAGGTGATGTCGCGAGTGTCGAGATCGGCCATGAGATTCGTCGCGGCGCGGTTACGGCGGATGGTCAAGGCGAAGTTGTTTATGGATTAGGGTTTATGCTGATGGGAGAAAATAGCCATAAAGTTACCTACTCACTCAAAGACAAGATGACCGAAATTGAATCCACACTTCCCGCTGGCGTGGAAGTGGTGACCGTATACGACCGAACGGAATTGGTCGACCATGTGATTGCAACGGTACAGCGAAATTTGTTTGAGGGCGGATTGTTAGTAATCGCGATATTGTTTTTGTTTCTTGGGAACCTGCGAGCTGGCTTAATTGTTGCTGCCGCAATTCCGCTTTCCATGTTGTTCGCATTTTCTGGGATGTTGCAAGTCG
>JABHUV010000397.1 GCA_018658605.1 Planctomycetaceae bacterium
AGGGAGTCAGCTTATATTTTCCTGCGTCCAATTACCATCAACACACCGCCATAATTCTCCGTTAAGATTCTCATCACGCAACGATGCGGGTAACCGATCATGACGAACATTATCGTAACATTGTAGCATCGCAAATCGCAAAAGAGATCCGGGAATTCCAACTGCGGTAAACCCAGGATGCCCCGTCGCTGGGAATGGGCCACCATGATTCATCGCCGCACTAACCGCTACGCCCGTGGGCATCTTGTCATTTAACATGCGGCCTACTTTGGATTGGAGGTTTGCAGCGATTTGATTATAAGCCGCATCATCGCTGCCGTCTGTAGCCGAGTAAATACAGCCAGTTAAATTACCCTCAAAGCAGGCGATGACAGCATTAACTTCATCCATAGACTCGGTAACAACCAGTAATGAACTATTTCCAAAAGCCTCTGTTTGCATCGTTTCCGGATCGGCGATAAATTGCTGCGCGGTTACTTTGAGCAACGTATTTGCATAGCAATACCGATTACTATCGGCAGGCGTATTACCCACGACAATCTCTGCGCCCGCATTCACGAGAATTTCCAAGTTAGATTCCAAACTGCTTTCCACACCCGACGACAACAATGTTCCAACGGGAGCTTCGGAAAATTGTTCACTAAGAGCGGCAATAAATGAATCCGTGGCGCCGCTTTTCAACACAACGACTAAACCGGGATTCGTACAAAATTGACCGGTCCCCATCAAACAACTGCTTGTAAATTCCGTCGCGATTTCCTCATGTTGTTGTTCCATAGCTTGCGGCAAAATTACAATTGGATTTACGCTCGAAAGCTCCAAATAAATCGGCTTACCAGCCGCATCTGCTGCTGCTTTTAACTGTAATCCAGCGTGACGACTGCCGGTATAACCGGTGGCGCCGATGCGAGCATCTGCCACCAAACGCTCACCATCAGTATGACTCGTACGATAAATCAACTGTACCATGCCCGCTGGCATTCCCGTACGTTGTGCTGCTTGATGTGCACATCGAGCAAACAACTCCGTTGTACCTGGGTGAGATGAATTAGCTTTCGCAATGACGGGATTGC
The DNA here is from genome assembly GCA_018658605.1 of Planctomycetaceae bacterium. Next base: position 1,074 of record JABHUV010000397.1, read on the forward strand.
CTGCAGCAATGGCGGACGCAAAGTCGCCGCCAGAAATACTGCCAAATGCCAATGGGAAATTATTCGGCCCGAAAACCGCAACGGGTCCAATAGCACCATATTGGGATCGGATGCCGGCATTGGTATCAATCGTTGGCACAGACCAATTACCGGTCCTCGCAGCGTTGGCTGCTTGACGCAGTTGATCTGTCGTGCGAGGTAGTTCACCGCCGGCTAACCGAGTCGGTTTCGGATACGCAGTTTCCGCGTGAGCCATGTCTACAATGGCATCAGCATTGTTTTCAATCTCAGTGGCATAGGCTTCTAAGAACTCGGCTATCTGGGCCCCTGAAATACTTCGCAGACCAACAACTGCCTCGGCAGCGGCCGTCAAGGCTGCGTCACAATCTTCCCATGTGCTTACAGGATATTCATTCGCGAGCGGCTCACGGGTAGCTGGATTTGAAGACTGAAAAGACTTGTTGCTGTTTGCATCGCGCCATTGTCCGGCAATAAGTATCTGCTGCATTAAAATCTATCTCCTGTTGAATCAAATTCTGCGCGGTGGCACAGGTTACGTATATCGGTGTAAGAATTACTGTGTCATTGTTAGTTAACTACAAACCAGCACTTTGGACAATGGGATTGGTTAAGGTTCCAATGCCATCAATTTTGATATGCACAACGTCATCCGCCTGTAACGTAAAATCATTCGCTGGTACAACGCCAGTACCTGTCATTAACAATACGCCTTCGGGGAATTCTTGTTCACGAAATAAGAACCCAATAAGATCTTCAAAGCTGCGATGCATTTGCTCAACTCCGGTGGAACCTTCAAACACTGCGGAACCCGCACGTTCAATCGTCAAGTGAATGCCGGTCTCTTCTCGACTGGGCATATCTTCCACAAGTGTGATGACTGGACCGAGTCCAGCGCATTGCCGATAGACTTTCGCTTGAGGTAAATACAAAGGGTTTTCACCTTCAATGTCTCGGCTGCTCATATCATTGCCGATCGTAAAACCGACGAGACGACCTCGGCTAGACACCACACATGTAATTTCCGGTTCGGGAACATTCCAGGAGGCATCATATCGAATACGCAGTGGCTGATTAGGCCCCGACACTCGATTCGGTGTCGCCTTCATAAATAATTCTGGACGATCTGCATCGTAAACCAAATCGTAACATGAAGCACTCGATTCCGACTCTTCCATCCGCGCTGTCTGACTGCGCTTATATGTAACACCTGCTGCCCACACCTCTTGTTGGTCGATGGGAGCTAAGAATTCAACTTCGTTTAATGCAAGCGATCTTTCGCCGACCAAAGCCCTTGCCGTTTCAGCGGGATTATCAGCCTCAAGCACGTCAGCTAAGCAATTCAACATAGAATCCACAAAGCATAATGGCAGCACGGTATCACCGTCAACGATTACAACCAGCTGCTCCGAGTCAGCAGTAACACATTTAGCTAACTTCATTTAATCTGTATTCCTATCCCTAAAAGATTTTATTCTTACTAGCTCCAAATATCGTTTAGTCGCCTAATCCAATTGCCATGCATCATACCTTCAACATCGCTTTCGCTATATCCGCGTTTAGCAAGAAGATCGATCAACTTCCGCAAGTCCGCAATCGTTTCCATATCGTAGGGACATTGTTCGCGCCCATAACCACCATCAAGGTCCGAACCAATACCAACGTGTCTGGTATTACCCGCAAGTTGACAAATATGGTCAACGTGTTCGATGATCCGTTCTATATTCACTCCGGCAGTGTATGGTTGTGTCACACCACGCTGCCAGTTAGGTGACATCATCCATGCGTCAAAAGCCATACCGATCATAGCGTCCCGCTCGATGATTGCCTTGAGTTGCTCATCACTAAACTGCCGTTGGTGGGGAACCAACGCCCGACAATTCTGATGACTCGCCCAAATAGGCCCACTGTAAATATCAAGCGCTTCCCAAAAGCCTTCATCTGTCAGATGCGTAACATCCAAGACGATGCCTAATCGTTGCATCTCTAACAGCAAATCTTTACAACCTGCTTCCAACCCACCTTCACTCCCTGTACCTGGGGCATAACGACCGGGACCATAATGAGCAGGTCCCAATGCCCGCAAACCATAGGCATACGCTTTTTCTAGATAACCTAAGTTGATAATTGAATCAGCGCCTTCGAGACTTAAGATATATCCAATCGGGAGAGTTGACGTATCGCCAGCTGTTTTCCATAAATCAACATGAGCGTTGAGTTCGTCCCGATTCGTAATTTGCGTCATCTGGCCGTGGTCTTCCATAACACGATACCAAGCGAGTTGTGCTTGCGTTATCGCCCATGCAATATCAGGGCTATTCCAGCCTGGCATATTAGTTTCAGGCGCCACATACCGCCCAATTTGCGTTGCAATGCACACACCAATCTGGCCTTTGCGCATTTCATCAAGTGTCAAGATTCCCTTGCCACGATCTTTGTAATCCAGTTTTTCAGCTTCGCGATCACGTATTTCCTTTAGTGATTTGGTCACATCACGGTTAAACTCAACCGCATTCATAGAAATATCTAGATGTCCGTCAAATAATAACATTAGGTTCCCTACAATTCCTTTCGCTTATAAAAATACTTCTTCACGAGACGTAGCGGAGGCGCAGGTGAAATCAAACATCCGACGTAGGTCGCCAAGAATGACACAAACAAACCAACAATAATTGGATCCATGTTCATTAATAGGTGAGGTTTAAAGAAACTCCCGTTAGTAAACGCCCCTAACAAATACATACTGAAGTGAGCCGCAAAGCCCGACAGCATTCCAATCATACAACCCTCCTTATTGGAACGTGGCCAATACAGCATAAATACCGTCGGAGCCAAGAAACAAGCCGCAAGACCACTGCCGGTGTAAACAATAATATCCTGCAAAAATTGGGGTGGATTAACCGCCCCCAACATCGCTGCGGTACCGACGATAATGGTCACCGCGTATGTCATTTTTTTGACCTTCGCTTCGGATGCATCCGGATTAACATTTCGTTGGTATATATCGCGCACGACGGCCGACGATATCATGAGCAGAAAGCTGTCCACGGTAGACATGACTGCTGCAAAAGGCGCTGCTACTAACAAGCCAGCTAGCCAACCCATGCCAACCCCTTCAGTCAAAAAGACTGCCATCGCCGGCATAATACGATCGGACTCCATCTCCATGCCAGGCATCAACAAGCGACTGCAACAGAATATCATCACCAACGGGAAATAGATCAGCGTGTAATAAATAGCAACCGTAAAAATCGCTTTTTTGAGCGTATCCGTATTCTTGAATGCCATCAGGCGTACATGACTACTAGGCTGCCCAGCACCTGATATTGCCCACATGAAGAAAAACGAAAATGCTAGGCTCAACGGTAAAAAACCAACGTCGCTATTAGGTGACGGGCCGGGACCTGTTACATAGGTTCCTTTCTGTTGAGCACCGTACTGATAGGGCTTTTGCGTTAATCCAACTAACTGCAAATCACGAACTACCGTATAGACGTCCGGATTTTCCGATACCTGTCTAATATCTGATGCATTCACCAACTCCATCATCTTGATCGGCTCACCTGCTGTCACCTGTTGACCTGCCACAATCTTGACATCGTTTCCGGTGCGAAACAATCGTGAAGTACCATCATCATTCTCTGTTGCAATCCAAGTACCCGATGCAATCAAACGATCCTTGTCAGAGGAACTACTAACCTGCAACTTCGCATTGGTCGGCACCGGCGGAATCAGCTTGGCCATCTCCTGAGTAACGTAGGCCATCCCTGTAGCATCATTGGAATCATCCCTGGAGGCCAAATTATTTACCATCATGATCGCTAACGGCAACATAATCAAAACGCCGACTACCATCACGATCCCCTGCATGACATCCGTCCAGACAACAGCGTGAAAGCCGCCGTAAGTCGTATAAATAATCACCGCGATGCCAAACGCTAGTAAGCAGATTAAGTACCCCGAATCCGTTCCCAAGAAACTCCAAGGTTCCATTACCGTTTGAAAAAACTCAGCCGCCCGACGAAATATGTCGACATCACTTAGCAGTGTTTTGAGAATCATGGCGCCCGCTTTAAATTGCGCGACCAGATTGAATACCATGAAAAACACGATCAACACAACCGCCATTAAACCGAAGCGAGCACTTTCAAATCGATCACGGAGGACATCAGGGACAGTGATTGAACCTGAAATTCTAGCAACTTGATTTATTCGTTTGCCGAGCAAACCCATCGTGCAAATAGGTACGACCACATAAGCGCCAATCCACAACGCCAAAACCCAACCATGCGAATATATTTTCGATGGAAAACCGGTAAAACTTCCCCCCGAGGCACTCGTTGCAGCAAAGGTCAATGCGAAAGCCCAAACTCCTAATCCCCGACTACCTAAAAAATACTCACTAAGAAAACTCTTGCCCTTGAGCATCTGATTGGAAAACGCGGCAATCCCAAATACAGCAAGCGTGTAAAATATAAACGTAATGAGCGCGGAATTGGAGCCGGCAGCAAACAATATTAATTCGAAGCTCTGCATTATAGTTAGATACCTTCCGCTTCGATCACAGCTAATTCCTCAGGAGAAACTCCTAAATCATCATTTTTCATATAATAAAAACAAAACCAAACGGTGAACACATCTGCCGCAATCCATGGCATCGCGATTCCCCAGACGACCCAAGATGGCATCCCAAATGTAGTCGAAATATTTTCCGCGTTGGCAACGTTGTAACCATTCAAATAACAAAACGGTACACACCAACAAAGTGCGACTAGCCATGCGCAAAAAATAATGCACGCTTCGCGTCGAGAATTTACAAAAGTTGGATCTAATTCATCCGTATACAATTCTAAATCATCGTTTTTCGAGTCACTTTGCATTAAGCGATACCCCTTTTGACGGTAATCATCGTTAGTTTTCACCAGCGTTTAGTTTTCTTTATTTTACCGCCTAGAAACAGCACACCGCAACCACTCGCCTAAGATAGTCTTTCAACGTAAAATCAAAGAATCATTATTTGCATTTTTGCATTCAACCATTTATCACAGCTACAAATTCACTGTCCATAAAGGAGCAAACCCGTGTCAGCAGATATAGCTAAGATCATGGACGGCAAAGCAATCTCGCAAGAAGTTCAAGCCGAACTTGCCGATGAAACGTCACGGTTTACACAACAGACGGGAGTAACTCCATGTCTCGCGGCCGTTCTTGTAGGCGCGGACGCGGCGAGTGAAGTTTATGTGCGTAACAAACAACGCGCTTGTGAACGAGTAGGACTCAGTAGTCAACTTCATAAATTGCCCACTGATACATCACAAAAAACATTGCTAGACCTAATTACTGAGCTTAATAACGACCCCCAAGTGCACGGGATTCTCGTTCAATTGCCGCTGCCCGCCGGACTCGACAGCACGCAAATTCTCGATAATATCAATCCCGAAAAAGATGTTGATGCGTTTCACCCAGAAAATGTTGGACTGATCTCCCAAGGACGTCCTAGATTCCTGCCTTGTACACCGCACGGAATCCAACAAATACTGGACCGTTGTGGCATCGAACTTTCCGGAAAACACGTTGTTATTGTTGGTCGCAGCGAAATTGTGGGCAAACCCATGGCGATGTTACTCGTGAATCGCGATTCAACACGTGGACCGCAAGCGGCAAACGCCACAGTCACAATCTGCCATAGCCGGACAACTGACTTGGCGGCAATTACACAGACCGCAGACGTACTCATTGCCGCCATCGGCAAAGCAAAATTCATCACGGCGGATATGGTCAAACCTGGAGCCGCTGTTGTGGACGTCGGTATTAATCGAACCGCAGAGGGACTTGTCGGTGATGTTGATTTCGCCGATGTCTCAACAGTTGCGAAACACATCACACCAGTACCCGGTGGAGTCGGGCCATTAACCGTCACCATGCTGATGCATAACACACTGAACGCCGCTTGTATCCAAACATCCAACGCGGCGATAAAATAGTTATTCCAATAATATTCATACTAGAACACCGATCGAAATAAATATGTGCAAACAAGGATCTAAGCCCAGTAACGTTGAAGTCTTCAAAAACGACAGTGATTATTTGCGCGGTGACATTGCTGACGAGCTCGTGGACGAAAATGCGTTTTTTGGGAAAGGTAGTATCCAACTACTAAAGCACCACGGTACTTATGAACAAGATGATCGCGATGTTCGAGGTCAAATTCGCCAAGATGGCTCTAAGAAGCGATTTATTTATATGGTGCGGACGCGTATCCCTGGGGGTGTGCTAACCAGTGACCAACTACTCGCGGAATTAGACCTCTGTGATGAAGTAGGCAATTCCACGCTGCGAATCACCTCCCGACAAGCACTGCAACTACACGGCGTCGTTAAAGCAGATCTGCGTAAAACATTGCAAAAAATAAACGACACACAACTCACCACATTAGCGGCTTGTGGCGATGTCGCTCGAAATACTATGTGCTGTCCTGCTCCATACAATACGGAGAAGCACCAAGAGATTCAGCGGTTATCACAGGCTATCGCCGAACTCTTGAAACCACAAACCAACTCCTATCATGAACTGTGGCTTACCGACACCGATTCCGATGAAAAAGAACTAGTGGGTGGCGAAACAACTGCGTCACTCACAGGGAGCGGAGATGCCATCGAACCGCTTTATGGAAAACAATATCTGCCTCGTAAATTTAAAATCGGTGTCGTATTGCCTGATGATAATTGCATCGACGTCTATACCCATGATTTGGGATTAATCGCCGAAATAGAAAACGATCAGGTCGTGGGATATAACGTACTCGTCGGCGGTGGGCAGGGCCAAACACCGAGTGCTGCTAAAACGTTTCCAGCACTCGGTAAAAAACTGTGCTTCGCCACGATTGAAAACGTCCTCGATATCGTCCAAGCAGTGGTCAAAGTCCAACGCGATCACGGCAATCGCAGCGATCGTAAAATCGCACGCCTAAAATATCTCATTCATGACTGGGGGATGGATAAGTTCAAATCAACTGTTGAACAATATCTTGGCACGACGCTCCAGCCAGTTCGGGAAACCGATGTTGTTGACCATGACGACCATATGGGATGGCACGCTCAAGGTGACACCCAATGGTTCTATGGATTAAATGTTGAAAACGGTCGCATCCAAGATACGCAAGATTGCCAATTAAAAACGGCGCTCCGCACAATCTGCCAACAACTAAAACCAGGCATTCACCTTACCGCCCATCAAAGCTTGTTGTTCACAAACATTGCGGAAGCGGATAAAGAAACACTGGAACAAATCTTGGTCAGCCATGGTGTCCCCTTGAGCGAAGATTGCTCTAACGCTCGCCGTTGGTCGATGGCCTGTGTTGCGTGGCCAACATGTGGCTTATCTATCACTGAAAGTGAGCGGGCATTGCCAGGCATGATTGACGAATTAGAGGTTGCGTTAGAAAAAATGGGTCTTGCCGAGGAAAAGTTTACACTAAGAATGACGGGCTGCCCCAATGGTTGTGCCCGTCCCTATAACCCCGATATCGGCCTAGTAGGACGCGCCCAAAATAAATACACCCTGTACGTTGGCGGTACGCGTCTTGGGAACCGTTTGGCATTTGTCCATCGGGATATGGTGTCTAGCGAAACAGTCGTTCCCCTGATCGTCAAACTGTTTGAATTTTTTAAGACAGATCGTCAAAAAAATGAAACCTTTGGCGACTTTTGTAACCGTCAAGGTAACGAGACGTTGTTGACCTTCACTGCCTCGACCGTATCCAATTAATCAATGAGGCTTCAATAAGCGATGGATACGATCATTTCAAGTCTGCAAAACGAGCGGGTTAAAGAACTTGTCCGTCTCCGCACACGCCAGGGCAGGCAACAACAACGCCGATTCACAATTGATGGAATCCGCGAAATTGAACGGGCACAACAGGCTAAATATAATTTTCTAGAAACCTACTTCTGTGACGCGCGCTGTAGTGCCGCGGACCGCATGTTAATCGCCACACTAACGAAGCAAGGTACTACGGCGATAGAAGTGACGTCCAGTGTCATGGATAAGATCGCCTATGGTCAACGAACATTAGCCTTAATTGCCGTCGTGGAAACACCTGCTAGAATTGAATTAGCGTCGCTTGAAGTGACCAACTCCGAGGTTGTGTTTGTACTTGAGGGGATTGAAAAGCCGGGAAATCTGGGCGCCATCGCTCGGACCGCTGACGCGGCAGGCGTTGCCGCAATCATTCTCGCCGATTCGGAATGTGATGAATGCAATCCAAATGCGATTCGATCCAGCGCAGGTGCAATCTTTCACCTGCCCGTCATCCACGATACAACTCAACATATTCAGAAATGGCTACAGAGCCATCATTTCAACACGTTTGCCACACTGGTAGACGGCAGTTGCTGTTACTCCGAAGTCGATCTAACAGGGCGTACCGCCATCGTACTGGGTACCGAAGCGACAGGATTAACTAAACTGTGGAACACGACTAACAGTCAAGCTATCTCAGTACCGATGTGTGGTGTTGGTGATAGTTTAAACGTTTCAACAACCGCGGCGATATTAGCTTATGAATCGCAACGACAACGCCACGCCAATACCCAATCATAAAATCTGCTGCTAGAATAACAAACAACCTAGGCAGCATTAGGGAAAACGAATGTATGTTCCACCTCCCAAATGCAACGAAGACTTGCCTGTAAGCTGCATTTCTCCCGTAGATCCACCAGCACTGCAATGTCCAAATATTCGATCTGCGAACATTGCCTCTAAATCAGCAGCACCGAGTCCGACGGTATGAGAAGTCAGCAGCATAAAACTACGTTGCTCCTGAGTGAGTTCGCCGCAGTTGGTCAACAACTCCCCTAAATGTTGATTAATTTTCCAGACTTGATTTTTCGGACCATGCCCGTAACTCGGCGGGTCGAGTATGACCGCGTGATAAGTATTACCTCGCTTCACCTCGCGCTGGCAAAACAATTGTGCATCTTCTTGAATCCAGCGGATGGGAGCATCTTGCAACCCACTGATCTTGGCATTCTCTCGCGCACGTTCCACAATGTTCCCCGCACTATCAATGTGCGTTACTTCAGCGCCGGCTACTGCGGCGGCCAAAGTACTGCCGCCAGTATACCCAAACAAATTGAGCACTCGTATCGGCTCTCCAAACGCTTTGATACCACGCCGCACTTGCCGCATGATCCACGTCCAATTTTTAGCCTGCTCGGGAAACACTCCAATATGCCCAACTGGGCTTAGTTGTAATCGCAGCTTGAAATGTTCGCCAAAACTAATTTCCCATGGCGCAAACTCTGCGCCGGTTCTAGTGATTGATTTGAGTTTTTTAATCTTTTCATTCGAAGGATTGGAGGAAGGTGTATTGGCTGACCACTGTCCGTCATTACCAGCGAACCGTTTAAATACAAGGTCGGCAGTTTCCCATAACGCCGGATTCGACCGTTGTTGTGTTTCGGCCGCTGGGGCCTCGCGATCTAGAATCCACTCGCCAAATCGCTCCAACTTGCGGCCTGCTCCAAAGTCGAGCAGTTCATATTGATCCGTGGTGAATCCGGAAGTCGACATCTAGAACCAATTTTAGTGATGAGAAGAGATTAATTATTGAGGTATCTTACGAGCTGCTGGGTCGGGATTGAAAACAGCCGGTTCATCTGGGTCTTTAACTTCTTCATCCGGCTCATCCACTGACCCGTCATCAGGGAGATAGGCCGCCGGAAGCACTAGTGAAGAAGATGTATTGCCGAACTTAAACTTATTGTAGTAGATCGCTTGTTCCGCATTAAGTGGTTGTTCCTTCGGGCGAAGCCATTTGGCGACATTAAAATTCTCAAAATTTAGAGGAGTACCGGCAAATTTAGTTTGACCATGGACTGTTCCCCATTGGAGTGGACCTGCACCGAAAATCCACATATCGTTAGACGTGCTACGTGCGTATTCAACACCCGACTGCCAAATAGGCATCTTGGTTTTCGTTTCATAAATAAAGACTGAAATCTTTGCAATTCCCGCAGTGTCATCTCTCTTGGCAATTGAAATCTCGGGAATGACCGGAACGGCGGGAGCATTGGGGAGCAATGACACCATGTTACCAATGGTATTGTTACCTGGGATTCCATAAGTAATTGTTTGACTATCCGTACCAAGGGCCCCGACACGAGCTTCAATGACGTAGTTTGATTCAGCCTTTGAATCGAGTAACTCGCAACCATGCGCAATTAACTGCTGACGTAGCGAACTAACTATATATTGGGAATTGACGAATCCATATCCTTTGACATTTATAAACTGCGTGTCTAAGAATAATTTTTCACCAGCAACGGCGCTAAAGTCCAAATCACCTACTGTTAAATCAACCGCGTTTGACATCAGCAGCTGATCTGTTCCTGTCTTGGTCTTGGTCGTTCCACAGCCCATAACAAACAGGGTTGGAATAATGAGTAATAGGAGTTGAAAGGGGAGGCGGGTGTGCGACACAACCTTTGCGCAACGGGGAATCATCGTAATTTGCCTTTATTGCAACGTACTTCCCCCTTCATTTTATTCGTCGCAAAAGTATACGGAATTCAGAATCTGGGTTCTATACCGATTGTTTAATATATGGACCAGTAGGGGGGTACCCTGCTGCATATATAAATATTTCCATCGACGTGGTCTTATTTTCCAAGTGAAAAAAGAAGAGTTTTTATAGTTTTACTAGCGATAAGAGATTTTCGACAGCGCCGCCGATATCAGCTTGCCGCATTAAACTTTCACCCACAAGCATTGCATCGACCCCTTGTGAGGCAAGCATAGCGACATCTTCCGGAGTGCCAATGCCACTCTCAGCCACTAACAAACACTCCGCTGGCAATTCTGACTGCATCGCAATTGTATGCTGTAAGTCCGTTTCGAAGGTATGTAGATTGCGATTATTCACGCCCACCAAGGTTGCCCCTACATCTAGCACTCGTTGGCGATTCTCAGCTGCGTAGAACTCAACCAAAGGAGTCATTGTCAGCTCAATGACATAATCATAAAGTTGCTTCAATTCAGCGTCCGTGAGGCATTCGGCAATGAGCAAAACTGCGTCGGCACCAGCCACGCGTGCTTCGAGAACTTGATATGTGTCAACAATGAAATCTTTACGAAGAATAGGAAGGGAAACTACCTCACGAATCTGCGACAAATAATCGAGCTTGCCTTGGAAATACTCCTCATCGGTCAAGCAACTAATACATGTTGCGCCATGATTTGCATAGGTAACTGCTATTTCCACCGGATCAAAGTCCTTGCGTATCAACCCAGCGGAAGGCGACGCTTTCTTCACTTCTGCAATCAGCTTGATAACACCAGGAGCCGCCAAAGCAGCAAAGAAATCCCGCACTGGTGGTGCATCTGCGACTCGAACAAGCAATTCCTCGGCAGGCAGGGTCGCTTTTGCGCGCATAATTTCATCGCGTTTCGTTGCGACAATTTTGTCTAATACACTTTTAGATTTCGACACGTCATCTGCCCTTACGTTGGCGATATTGTTCTAAAAACAAAGCCGTCTGTTGTTCGCCCAAAAACTGGCTCAATTTCCAGTAGGGTCTTTTGCCTTGAACAAACCCTTGATGGCGTTTATTGGGGTGACCCTGATACTTACAAATTTGACAGCTTGGCATACTTTTCCGCAAGTCTGGTTTCCAAGGTGCATGACAGCGGTGGCAATGTTCCGGAACTGTCCAATTCACATTGTCACGTACACCAGCGGGACACAAGTCAATCCTGATCTCAAAATCGTGTTTGACGCTAATCCTCAGAGCTGCGGCAAATAACTCCCACGCCGAATTGACGTGTGTGTCCATAACAGAAATCAACAGCTCGTCCATCACTTCCAATTGAACCTGTCGTTGTTGTAGCGACGGCGAATCGGGAATCCATAAGCCATACCATACGGGTCGAGTCGGTTCAAAGTACTTCGCGATACGCAAACCAAGATCAAGATTACAGGTCAAAATTTTATCGAGGAGATGTTGCAAATTAGTTTCGCCCAATACGGTTGTTTCACTCACAGGGTGTACTTGGATATTTATTATGGGCATCAAGCCAAAGCAGCCAACATTCGCCGTCGGGTGCAATTCCTTAGTTGCATTAGCTGCACATTGTTTGCAGTTTTCAGCAATCGCCTCTAGACTTCCAAACGATTCCACGACATCAGCGATACGAAAACCGAGAGTATTCGCTGGATCATCACCTTGTTGAGCAGCGACACAGATACCATCCAAGACACGTCCTTCACGAATTGCCGTTTCACAAACACGAACCGCACGTAAATGTCGTTCAACTCGATCGGGATTCTTCCACTGCGAAAAATCTTTGAGATTACAAGCAACCGCTAGCGTCCACCTTAGAAACTCAGGGGTCGAACTCTTCAGTTGCTCAACCACGTTCGCAAACCCTTTCAAAATCCCCGTCGCTAGAGGCGACTAATGCTTAAAGTGCCTACATCCGGTAAAGATCATCGCGATACCATGTGCGTTACAGGCCTCGATAACAGCATCATCGCCGCGAGAACCACCGGGTTGAATAATCGCGATAATGCCCGCTGCAGCAGCAGATTCAATCGCATCGGGAAACGGGAAAAATGCATCGGAAGAAAGGACTGCTCCGGTCGTTCGTTCACCCGCTTTTTCAATCGAAATATTTACGGCATCCACTCGGCTCATTTGTCCCGCTCCGGCACCAACCACGGATTGATCACGACAAATGGCAATCGCATTGGATTTGATATGACGAACGATTTGCCAAGCGAATCGTAATTCATCTCGTAGCGAATCATCGGGTTGTGTTTCCGTCACCACTTCCCAAGTCGAATAGTCATCGGCAACCGTATCTGACTCTTGCACTAACATCCCGCCGGTGATTTGACGATAAACCAATTCTGTATCACGTTGATCAAGATTACCGACTTGCATCAACCGTACGTTGTTACGCCACTTAGGTTTCGTCGTCAATATACCGATCGCACCGGCTGAGAACTCGGGGGCCACGATTGCTTCGATAAATAATCCCGGTTCGGCCAATAATTCAGCCGTTTGTTCATCCACAACACGATTGAATCCCAACACACTACCGAAGGCACTGAGTGGGTCACCAGCCATCGCTTTTTCCGTTGCTATGTACAATGATTCACCCACGGCGGCACCGCAGGGATTGTTATGTTTGATTACGCTGCACGCCGGATCGGTAAACGATTGGGCAATTTGCAGGGCAGCGTCGAGATCTAGCAAGTTGTTGTAGGACAAATCCTTGCCGTTCAATTGGCGCGCCTGCACTAGGCTTGCGCCATGGCTGCCGGAAATGGAATACAGCGCTGCTTCTTGATGTGGATTCTCACCATAGCGCAATTCCGCTTTAAGCCGCAACCCAATATTATAATCTTGGGTAAATTGTGAAGCCTGTTCAGCTTCCGCAAAATAAGCGGCGATCGCTTGATCATATTGAGCGGTCATTGCGAAAGCTGCAGCGGCGAGTTGATAACGTGTTTCCTGCGTGGTAACTTGATGCCCTTGAATTTCTTCAAGCACACTACTGTACTGCTGCGTATTGGTGACGACCGTCGTAAAGTGATGATTTTTAGCTGCCGCTCGAACCAAACTCGGACCACCAATATCAATTTGTTCGATTGCTTCATCGCGGGTTACATCTGCCCGAGCAATGGTTGCTGCAAAGGGATACAAATTTACAACGACAAGCTCAAAAGTAGCTATCTCGTGTTTCGCTAGTGAATCCATATCATCTTCACGATCATGACGACAAAGAATTCCACCAAAAATCCGTGGGTGCAAGGTTTTCAAGCGTCCATCCATCATCTCGGGAAACCCGGTGTAGTCACTAACATCGAGGACATCGATTCCACTTTGCTCTAGATGACGACGAGTACCACCAGTGCTGTAGATTTCAACACCAGCAACTTCAAGCCCTCGAGCAAAATCAACTAAACCAAGTTTATCACTAACGCTAATCAGCGCACGTCGAATAGGAGGCGAGGACATATTCCAACAATTCCATACCGTAATGGTAAAAACAAACAATTAATGGTGAAAAGAGCAACCGCTCATCCGCTGTTAAAAAACAGCGGTACAACCAACGAGTTTGCAATGTGCGCAAGCAATGGTCAAGTAGGGGAGGTAATTTGTGGGTAGCCTAAATGAATATTTGTCAGAAACCGTACGCGCTCGGCAATTGAAATTTTAACCACGGCGTACAACTAAAGCGTTACGAGCCACCTGATATAAACCGGGTAACAATCTTTAAGTGTCAATCAATCAAAGACCGTTACTTAAATGGATTATCATTTGCAGCGGGTGGTTTAGCACCACCTCCAAACGGATTCGCAGCGGGTGGTTTAGCACCACCACCTCCAAATGGGTTTACAGCAGGCGGTGCGACCGGCGCCTGTGGCATTGGATTGGCTGGATTCATCGGGTTGGCATTATTGTCATCCTCATCGGCATCATCAGTCGTCACAACTTCGTCAACATGTAACATAGGGAATTCGCGATGGGTCTCATGAACACATTGAATCAGCCCGCTGCGAGTCCCCATATAGATGCGATCTGTAAACGCGTTCACCATTACAAAATCAATCTTGCCGGCCGCTAAACTTGAGTAGTGACCGCCATTTTTGAGATTAAGAACGAGTAGGTTTCCGAGGCGATCTAAAGCATAAAGTCGTTCACCACTCGCCGAAACAATTTGAGCAATGTTGGGGTGGCTCCACTGAACATCACCAGTCTTCATGCTCAAACAATAACAATTTTTATCTCGTGAAATAACATACACTCGATCTTTCACAATAACCGGTTCTCGCACTAGTGGCTCACCTAGACTTTGACGCCAAATCGAACGACCATCGCGTTCGTTAATACAATATACAAAACCATTTATACAATTCGCTACATACTTTCCAGGTTGCTGATATGCTACTGGAGCAATCACTTTGCCGATCGTCTCGATACGGTACCACAGCTTAGGTCGACCTGTACCAGCAACAAAAACATTTCCACTATCCGTAGGCCAGGCAATGCTCTGACCACCGATCGCTGGTTGAGTCACAACTCGACCTGACGATGCTAATACTTCGGGCGTCCAGCTAAATCGATCTAGATTATAGTATTCAACACGATTTTGAATTGAAGGTACAAAAATATTGCTGTTAACCATCACTGGGCCAGCACCCGGTAAACTCTGAGTCATGCGTTCTTGGACAATACCGCCATCAGTATTTCGTAACACAAATATCCGAACACCAGTTACAACGACTGTGTATTCATCGTTTGTACAAACGCCCACAGCGGGATGACGAGGATTTCCAACATGGGTTGTCCAATACACCTGTCCCGTTTCACCATTAACAAGCGTAACATCACCACGATCCGACAACATCGACAGATAGATCTTGGGCACGGAATGCTCGGTCAAGTCAGCACCACTGCCAAGCTTAAGGCGAAATGCATTAGCATTTACTTTTGCTTGTTCTCGGCCTAGGGGACGCCCGAAGGTATCAAGGTCTTTGTCTGAAAAAACATACGAGTCATCACCTTTTGTGACTTCGTAGGACCATTCAGCTTCGGCAGCATTCACGTGCAAATAGACATCTAAAATACTATTGGAATACGGATTCATCGGAACCTGCAAATACCAAACCCGCTCCATACCTAAACTACGAGCCGCATTGTGAGTAATCAAACCATTGGTGCGAAGTTGGCCATAAATAGGTGTGCCGAAAAGTAACAGCATGCTCAATGCCAGAGTGCTGATTATACGCATATCATTGTTCCGTTAGATTAGAGGCTTGATCGTTACGATCTTTTGCATCCTGTACGTGCAATCATCTACAACGTACACCCATCATACATTTATCATAGTGTTGAGCGGTAAAAAATCTAGCTTCATCTTCACCAGTTCTGACTATGTTACCTATCCCTATATTCAGCTCATACCGCACCATTTCTCCATAATTGCCGCCAATCTTTACGTTAAATGGGAAAAAACGATTGCCAAACCTAACTAAACGTCATAGTCCTACCCTAGAAAGGTGACTGCCGATCAAATTAATGTCCTCCTTCGCTTATTAGCAACGCAAACACTGCCCAGCGGTCGCGCAACGGACAGGGCTATAGACCAACTTGGAAAGTACCCTTAAATTGAATGTCTATCTCAAAGGTGAGCATTAAAAAATGGTTTCCGCCGGACAGTTTCGTCGTATCCTACTAGCAACTGTGAAAAACCAGCATGAAGGTAAGTGAACTTAATTCAGATGAATTAACGGCACTCGAACAAGTGTTGGGATACCTCAATTTTTCCGCTGGCACTCAAGACCCTCGGTTCTATAACAATCTCAACCTCATCTGGAAAAAACTTACCGCGGTTTATCCAGAAGAAACTTGGACCCGATTATACGACTTCCTATTTGAAGCCATCGACCATCTAGCAAAACAGAACGACGCCTTCGCCAACAACGATCAATCTCGAATCGTTGTTGAAACGACGTTCGACCAATTGCTGCGAACGTATTTCATGTTCCATCAGGACTTACTTTTCCATCAATCCGAGATTCAACTATTCAATTCGTATTTTATTGGCCGAGCATTTGACTTGGTGCTCAGTCAGGGACCCGATTTCGAACACCTTAATACCGAAACATTACTGCGTCAATTCAATGACTTTATTGGCTATCGCCCTGTGGCCACTTTAGAATCCCAGAAAATCCAACCTTACACCCACGAATGGTTGAGGCCAGTTCCGCTTTACATCCGAGGCAGCGGGGCTTGCGAGGGGCCCTACCAGCGAGTGATCGACAAGACGATCAAGCTCTTGGAGGAGACTGATGAAGAGTTGTTGCGCGAAGCTTGTTTGGACACAAATAACCTCAAGGAAGTTGCCTTCGATCCGCGATCCTACGATTTCGACCATCCCGCTAACAAACGGCCAAACCATCATTTTGGCATGTGGGACCCACATCATATCGACCAACAAGGATGCTACGATCGGTTTGTCATTCAAAAGGTCACTCTCGATGCGTTGATGCAAAGGCAAATCGATCGGCCAGACCTAGATGCTGAAGAAGCTTTGTTTGAAGCGGCGGCTGTCCTCGCTGGTACGATATTGATGTCTTCAGGAATCAATGGCTGGGGTCCTAGTTGTCATGACTCCTCAATCACATTGGCAAGTCTCATGCCACAAATTGCCAACTACCGTGACCGTTTTTATCGGGATCTGTTACAGCGAACAGATCGTGTACATCGTGACCGGTTGGCAGCAGAAACATTGATTCGCCATCAACCCTTCGGCGCCGCTAGACAACACCTCAATGCCCAACTAACGGAAACCCGAGCCCATCAACTCGAACATATTCACCTAGGTCAAATATTTGCCTTTATGGGGCACCACGATGCTGCTCGTGAGAAAGCTAGCCTCGTTCCAGTGCCTTCGGCTCGATTTCGTTGCCGAATTGCCTGTCAACTCGACCAATCGCTGCAGGCAATCGAAAATAAGGACCTATCAAATGCCACCGATATCGCTGGGTCGATATTTTACCTTATTCAACGAGGCATCCAGTGTGGCGCATTCGTCGACCCTTGGAATATACTTGGGTTTGATTGTCAATTTAGCCTGTTTCCAGCCTTAGAAAACAGTGTTCACGACCACCGCATTGATGAACTTGTCTTAATTGTGGAACAGTTCTTTGCACTACTAGCTAAAACTTGGAGTGAAGCAGCCGCAAAAGATGATCAAGTGCTTTGCCAACGCATCGATGAACACTTCCAAGAAGCCGCACAATGGTGGCACAAATATGCAGCCCATCAAGTGACCGCTATTCACGCTGCCGATCCCAACGCATTGTACGACGCAGCGTCGCATGTGGCCGAGGCTTTAAATTTGTGGCACAAGGGTGGGGCCGAAGCTGGGAACGTGAAATTTTGGGCACCCTACGCACAAATATTTGATTCTCCCAAAGCTTATTCGCTAGTCATCCATTCACTACTGGAACAAGGCGATCATGTTGCCTCCATGGCGCTACTAATTAACTGGTTAAGCGAAGCCGATCGAATTCCGCTTGAACAAAATGACTCTTCCTTCTATATCCTCACGCGACGCTGGCTACTAGATGTTATTGGCAACTCGGATGGGCACATAAATACGGACGAACAAGCAACGGCTGTGACCAATAAATGGAACCTCATACGCAAGCTGTTCGATTACTTCGAAGCAAATTCGGAAGATTATTGGACCATCCCCGAATTCAACAGTGGCAATACAAACAGGCCCCAAAATGAATTTGACGGAAAGTTAGAAAGTGACGAACAGGAGGAAGAGCAGAGCATCTTTAGTGCGGCATACGAAAACGTTTCGTATCGGGACTCCACGGACGATGGTGTGGAAGGTGAGATCTTTGATAACTCTGATCCAGACCACAGTGAATTGCTTCATCTAGGCGAACAAATTGATCGGCGTTTAGCGTTTCACGATAGCCTTGCAAGCCTCTGGAAAATCGCTGGTCTAGGTCAAGCCATTAGCATTCGTCACCACGAAAACGCAGAGCCACAACTAACTGAAGATAGCTTACAAACAATCACGAACTGGTCCAAGCGACTCGCCGAAAACCGTCAGA
The DNA here is from genome assembly GCA_018658605.1 of Planctomycetaceae bacterium. The sequence continues at coordinate 19,738 of JABHUV010000397.1, forward strand.
AACTCGAAGATCTTATCGAATCTATCGGGGGACACGTCATTCCAGCTCCAGTCGGTGACTTCGAGTCAATGACTCAATACGATCGACATCGAGTCACGCTGGAATCATTAACGGAACGGGTTATCGCTACGACGATCGAAGTTACCGATACCAAACGCATTTTGGATTCCGTGATTATCTATCTGCGGCAAAAACTCGACCTAGACACTCCCGAGTCACCCATTGTTGAATTTGAAGAAGTCACGTCTCGTGTTTTTGCCGAGTTGATCCAAGGCAATCAAAGTGGGTTACGAGAACACTGGAACCTTCTCATCGACGGATTTTCCCAACTTCCCTTGTTGTATGTGCCACTGTCCAAAGGTGGTCAACCCCGCGATATCGTCAACAGTCGCATCCGACAACGAACTATCTCAGACCTACTGCTGTGGTTACCTCGCTTGGGCCTGATCCATGAAACATGCCATCTACTTGAAACCGCACGTACGATGGAACGCCAACATCCCGTGGGTTTGGGCGCCGTCACCGAATTTGACGAGCTGTTTAATATTGGATATCAAGCTATCGTCGAATGCTTGATTGCGTCGTGTTCCTCATGGGACACCAGTAGCGTTAAAACGGTAGAGGATATAGAAACTACAAGCGATGATGCGACTGAGAACTCAAGCGACACACCACCAGTGCCTACGATCTCCGACGCCGATTCAGTGGCAACTCTGTTAGTACAATCGCTCGAACAAATCACCGAATCGATGCTAAGCAATTGGCTCGCCCATAGCCAAACCCTACGATTATCCGTCTTGGAACGAATCAACAACACCTCCATGTGGGATGCAACAGTTGCTTTTATCGAAACTTATGGTAGCGATCTTTTCACTCAACAATTCCTAGCAATGGGTAATATTCGGGGTATTTTGCTACAAGGCGTGGAAAACTGGTTGACAGCAATCTGCGAGGAACCACAGATTAATCTCAAGCTATGTGACGATCTAACTTCCACGATTACCATGGAAGAAACGACCGCTCTGCTATCACTCATCTTAGAGGCCATCGTTGAGAACTATAACGAATATCGAGACTACAATAGCACCACAACCCAAAGCGACCATGGTGAAATGCTGTACATGCTGTTGGACTTCCTGCGGCTACGAACACGCTATGATCGCATCTGCTGGAACTTGCGGCCCGTTATTCAAGCTCACCAACTTTTGACATCTCACGAGAAAACCTCGGCTGCGTTATTATGGCGTGAAAGTCTCATCCAACGGATTCAAGAAGAAGCCAGTATGTTTCTTGGACGACTTGAGAAACTACAGCAACAATATTCCATGAAGATGCGGACCGTTGCCAACCGCATTGGAGAGCAGTTTACACATTCAATGCATATTGATTTTTTACGGTCTCTCGTTGAGCCGGCACTCGAAGAAAGTCAGCACCCTGACCAACCACGCATAGCTTTCGACCACCTGCTCGCAGAAACAAACGCACTTACAGAAACATCCACTGGCTCTGGAATTGACGTGCCAAGTTGGATTGTCGCGTTAGAAGAAGAAATCGAGTTGCTGCGATATCCCGATTATGTACGGTATGATGAAAAACGAATTCGCGATGTCATACCTCAGAAACTACTTTCCATCGAGGAAGTCAACCAGCAGTTACAATTGTGGTTAAAGCAACAGTAGACACATTACAATAATTCAGGCCAAATGCTATCACTCACCAATAGCCCTTCTTCGGTTAATCGCAAATAATCATCGTGCCAAGCCAATAATCCAAGTTGCAGGAACCGATCTAGCTGTGCACCACCTAAAGTCATCAAGTCGTAACCTGTGGTTGACTTGAACCAAGCGGGAGTGATACCGCTCAATCGTCTCAATGCAAAAACCAAAACCTCGCGTGCCCGTTCGCTACCGTGTACTTGCTCAGATTCTGCAACTACCGATTCACCCGCGGCGATCTTCTTTAGGTAGGTAAGCGTACTACGGTGATTGACCTCGCGGCAACCGTCGATATATCGAGCGGCTCCGGGACCCGCTGCATAATACGGTCCGCCCAACCAGTACGTTTCGTTGTGGCGACAATGGAATCCGGGAAATGCAAAATTGGATACTTCGTAATGGTCATACCCCTGACTTTGCAGTTTGTGACGCGCTAATAGATACATCTCTCGCTGCAGCTCCTCGCTCGGCAACTCAAACTCGCCTCGCTGCAGCCGGCCAAAAAAAGAAGCACCTTTTTCAATCGTTAATCCATAGGCGGATATGTGATCCGGTTTTAAATGCAATAACTGCTCGACATCCTTTTCCCACATCGTCACCGTTTCCCCCGGAGTGCCAAAAATCAGATCCATCGATACCGCAGCGATTTTTTTACGTAGCAGTTCAAAACTATTTCGCAAACATATCTCATTGTGATCACGTTCGAGCCATTTTAATTTAGAACGTTCAAAGGATTGCCCTCCCAAGCTGACTCGATTGACACCCTCGGCGAACAAAAGATCGACTAAGTGTGCGTCAATATCCGCGGGATTCGCTTCCAACGAAAATTCGCCTTTTGCTGTCAATGGGAACCATTGGCTGACCAGCTTTAACAACTGTTGTAGGTGTTCATGGGAAAGCTCGGTCGGAGTACCGCCACCAATAAACAAAGTATCTACAGGGCGGGGCGTTTGCAACAACGACAACTCACGGCCAAGTGCTTCAATATATTTAGCATGTAGATCGGACCGTCCGGCAATAAGCGTAAAATTACAGTATCCACAACGATGTCGACAAAATGGAACGTGAATATAAGCAGACCGTGCCATAGTCGTTTCAGCAATGGACTGATCATCTAGTTCGCTATCCATCTACGCAAACCCTTTTACTCAAACCCAGTCACATCACAGCCACAAATGCAGACGGCCGTCTAGTAATCCTGGTAATGCCTTCTCCACCGTGCGGCGAATGAAACTATCGGAATAGCGAGTGCTGAAGTGTGCTGCAATAACAACTTCATTTTCAAATTGATCCTGTCGGTCAATAAAATCACTCAAGTGCATATGCCCGTTTTTCTTGATTTTTTCTTTACTATGATTGGCCGCTACAAAGGTCATTTCGGTAATTAATATTTTGGCCTGATATAACTCGGGCATATTGTCCAACCCGGCAACTGTTGTGTCACCGGTATATCCCAAAATCGGTATCCGTTGTTCCGCGGATACTTCAATGCCGTCTTGACGCAAATCGCGGATAGCGGCACCGGAGATACCTTGAAATTTTTCTTTGAGCTTATTCTTTCGATGCCACACAAGAAAGCTAAGCGCGGGGATCGTGTGTGCGCTCTCGCCAACCTGAACGACATATTCTCGATTCAATTCAATTTCATCGCCGGGTTGTACTGCAATAAACTTACAAGGAAGTTTCCCGCGATCTAATCGTGTGAATGCGTTGAGCATGTCATTAAGCGGTCCAATCGCGCGGCCTGGCAAATAGATAGTCGGCGGTTCCATTTTCATCATCCGGCGACGAGCAAGATATACAGGTAACGCGGCGATATGATCCATGTGAGTGTGGCTAATAAACCAATTGGGCGTGCCCATAAAATCCCAAGGTTGAGCACCAAGATCGAAACCTAGTTTGAGCTCGGGGATGCGCCAGTAAGTCTGGACTACAGCACGAGAATAACCTTCAACGGTTAAACCGGCGTGTGACAATGTTTTTAAAGGAAGATTTTCTACCATGACGTAATTGATCTTAGCCGTAAAAACAATCCTGACCTATCCCCCATTCGCGGTCCCCAAGAATTAGGGACATTATCGCATTTTAGTCGGCATATCTTCTGAAACAACTTGTTTGCCGTCATATTGATCCACGTTCGATAAATCAATCTCATCCTGGAACATCTCACCTCGCTCGAGCCAAATGTCACCACCTACACCAGCTTGATGTGCATAGACTCCATGATGGCGCACTAATTCCAAAATCGAAAGAAACATACCTATTAACGCCGATTTGTGCATTCCCATCTGAAAGAATTCTGAGAGGCTGACATGACCATCACGAACAATCCGTCGATGCATTTGTGTTAAATAAACGTGCATCGGTGTGTCATCAAAAATAATCGTCTCTGGTTTTTCCACCTCAATGTCTTTAAGAATCCGACCCATCGCGCTAACAAGATCCCACAATTCAACATCCTGAATCGGTTGTTGTGCAACATTCACTTTCCGCGCGGGTAAATCATTAGTCTGGCGGATGTGATGTTTCTGCCAAACTCGTGATTGATCTTCTAGTACGGCCGCCGCATCCCTGAACGTCTTGTACTCCAGTAACCGCTGGACTAACTCGTCGCGAGGATCGTCAATTTCTTCCTCTGGCTCTTCCATCCGCGGTAATACCATCCGCGATTTGATCTCAGTCAACGTGCTTGCCAAGTCTAGAAAATCGCCAACTGCGTTGATGTCTAGTTGTTCAATGATTTCAAGGAATTCAAGGTACTGTTCGAGAACGTCGGCAACAGGAAGATCAACGACAGCAACTTCATGTTTGCGGACCAAATATAGCAACAAATCCATCGGGCCTTTAAAACCGTCTAAATCTATTCGAAAATCATCGGCTATTTGAGCCATTTTGACACACTTTCACACAAATCATGCGAACAATAAAAAGCAATCCTAACGGGAAATCCATTAGAATTCGAGAGCAATCACTTGTTATCAATACACACCACAGGACGTAGCAGTGCTAGGGATTCCGTAAAAAAACCGCCAAATGATGTTGATTTACGAGTAAATGATCTTTATTGTGGGATTCGAGCGACAAAGATAACATTTTCACTTTACACCCAGATTTTACATAACTTTTGTCCCATCAAGGTGTTTAAAATACCGACGCACATTATAGACCATTGATTATTTATTAGTCAGCACTCGATATTGTAAAACTTTGTTGTACAAAAGGGCGGCGCTATGATCGAAATCAAACATTGTGAAACACGAGAAGTTCTTCTTCGTATCGATGAAGAAGTGCTTGATGGGTATCATTTAGATAACGCCAAATTAGCTGGTGCTGATCTTTCACACATGCAACTTCTCGGAGCAACATTTCGCAATGCGGATCTCCGTGGCGCTAACTTTAAAAATTCAAATCTCGAAGGCGCTATTCTTAAAAGCGCCGATTTGACTCGTTGCAACTTTACGAATGCAAATTTACAGAACGCCGATTTAACTGATGCGTATCTTGATAATGCCATCCTCACCGAAGCGGACTGTTCACATGCTATTCTGCGATATACTAAATTAACGGATGCCGAATGCTCGGGTACATTATTTTTGCGAGCAGACATGAGTTTGAGTAATCTGACAGGCTCAAATTGTAACGATGCAAATTTAGCTCATGCTGATTTACGCATGGCAAACATGTCGGCATCGAATTTTAATGGTGCTAATTTGACTGGCGCGAACTTACTAGATGCCAAGATGGCCAACATACAGATGGCAGGCGTTCGTATGGAAAATGCCGTTGGACCCCACGGCCAAGTTATTACTCCACCTAAACTCGTGGTTTCAAGATCACGTTGGTGGGAATTCTGGAAATAAGCTCCAGGAAATAGGATAAACTCTATTCGTCTTCTCCGCCGCCGCCATCTTCTTCACCGTCATCCTGCTTGGCCTTTTTCTTGCGCTTAAGCGATACCTTCTCGACTCGCACTTTAGGCAAACCTAGTGGTGAATCACCTTCAGCCCAGCGGTCTTCTTCAGCAAGTTTAGTCAAACGTTCTGCACGCGTTAATACATTGCGATTACTAATACTGCCACTAGCAACTCGTAAACTCTTATCAATTGTCATTTTCTCGACCTTAAAACTTGCTTGGGCGGTTCGTCATTGAACGCCACAAGAAAAAACAGTTGTTCTCTGGAACTCCTAAGTATAAAACCACCCAAGAACTTGAGCAACAGCCAAAAAACCCTATTTTGGGAGTTTCATACAGGAACTACCCCTCACAAAACACTACTCGGCATCTTCACTCGTTAAGCCATCGATTGCCTTAATGAAATCATTCACCGTTTGGTAACGCTTTGCCGGTTCGACAGCTAAGCATGTCATTATTGCCGTAGCAAGTGTCGGGTGGAGTTTTGAGCGGTACTTGAGGATATTCTCGGGTGGTATCGTATCGTGGGTCAATGCGGCTAGCCCTGTGTTGTCACTACTCGGCCACGGCAAGTGGAACGTACACAACTGATAAAATGACACACCCATCGCAAAAATATCAATGCGATGATCCGTCCATTTGCGGCGAATAATCTCCGGTGCCATATACAAGGGTGTACCCGTACGATTACCTGGTTGGTGAAAAGGCTTTTCATCCGGCAACGATAACCCAAAGTCAAATAACTTCGCCGATTGACAATCTCGGCTGCAAATAAAGTTGCGCGGGCAAATATCTCGATGGATAAATCCTGCCTCATGTACCGCCGCTATTGCCTGCGCCATCTGCCGCAGCAGATTTAAACGTCGGCCTTCCAGCATCGAATCTTGATCGTAGATCATCGTGTGCATACCATTGCCCTTGAGAAACTCCATGACCATATAGGTTTCCCCCTCCGATGTAGTGCCGTGTTCATACGTCTTCACTATATGTGGATGTTCTACTTGAACCGCGATCTTTCCTTCTGATGGTTTTTTTAACGTCTTGAATCGTTGTTCAAACAACTCAGTTTTACTCGAATCGGCAATCTTCAAGCCAATGATATGATCCGTATCTCGATCACGAGCCATATAGAACGTGGACATCGTCCCGGATACGGACTTGCGCATTACTTCAAAACGTTTTTTTATGTCTACGTTTTTACGAAAAACGGCTTCTCGACCATCATTCAGATTTTTTTGAGATGGTAATAGGGCTTTGATACTGTCAAATAATCCCATGACTTAATGATACCTTATATACTTCCTCAATCACTCAGACGCCGAGGATGCGAGTTCAATACGCAAAGAACACCCTTGATAAACAAAATACACAAGTGATAAAACAGGCTTGTGTTGACTCGTCGGTTATTTACCACAATAGTCAATAACACCAGCAATTTCACTCTTTAATCGACTCCGCGGCACGATGCGATCAACATAACCGTGCTCAAGTAGGAATTCGCTCGTTTGAAATCCTTCCGGCAATTCAATTCCAATCGTCGCTTTAATAGTACGAGGCCCAGCGAACCCAATCAAAGCGCGAGGTTCAGCAAAACAAATATCCCCCAGAGCTGCGAAACTTGCGGCAACACCACCCATTGTCGGATTAGTCAATACAGAGATAAAGAGCCCGCCTTCTTTGTCGAATCGACCCAAAGCCGCTGAGACCTTGGCCATCTGCATCAACGACAATATTCCCTCGTGCATACGAGCACCACCACCAGAACCACTAATGATAATCAACGGTAATTGCTGCTCCGTCGCTCGCTCAATTAATCGAGTCAACCGTTCACCTACAACCGAACCCATGCTACCCATAATAAAAGCGGAATCTGTAATTCCAATTGCTACACGACGAGCACGAATCATACCGGTCCCGGTCAATGCGGCATCACTCAATCCAGTTCTCTTTTGTTCAGCAACTAAACGTTCGACGTATTTCTTCTTGTCTTCGAATTCCAATGGATCCGTTGGCATCAGATCAGCATCCAATTCTTCAAACGTACCCGTATCTAAGACTTGGATAATTCGCTGCTGTGCTGAAACATAAAAATGGTGTTCACATTCCGGACAAACCCCCAAACGTTCATCAATCGTTTGCTTATAGATGGTTTGTTGACATCCAGGACACTTCACCCACAGTCCTTCAGGGACTCCGCGCTTCTGTCGTTTTTCAGTTTCTGCACCACTCGCCATCAAATTATCCACAGATTTCTTGGTTGGTGTGACTTTAACACACTACGTTTTGAAACTCTTGAACCACTGCTGCTTGCAAACAATAACGCATCAGCAACGTCGCCCACAAGGGGAAATTCACCTTAGCATATCTTAACATTTGTAAGCTAGCACACCGGATTAAACCATACCCTAAAAGCATAAAAGGGTCTGATTCCCTTACTCCCTAATCTCAAAACTCCCTTAATATTAGCCCTACAAGCTGCCCATGTCGTTTAGCTCGGTCATGGCAGCAGAATAATTTGATTGGCGAAAAATACCGGATCCCACAACCATCCAAGTTGCGCCGCTTTGACGACAGCGACCAATTGTTTCCGTGTTAATTCCGCCGTCGACCTCCAAAATAAAATCTAGGTTTCGCTCGGCACGTAACTGCACTAATTGTTCCAGTTTCTCTAAAGCAACGGGATCAAATGCTTGGCCACCAAATCCCGCATTAACACTCATCACTAAAACTAAATCGCAGAATTCTAGTGCATCTTCAATCTCTGTGACGGGAGTACTGGGGTTAAGTGTGATACCACTGGCCATACCCAGCAAACGGATTTCCTGAACCACCTCCACCGGTGAACCACACGCTTCAACATGAACGGTCAATAAGTCCGCCCCCGCTTCGCTAAATTGAGTAAGGTATTGCTCAGGGTGAGCAATCATCAAATGTACATCTAGTGGTAACTCGGTATGGTCGCGAATGCCCTTTACCACCGGCAAGCCATAAGACAAATTTGGAACAAAGACACCATCCATCACATCCAAGTGTAAAGCCTCAACACCTGCTTGTTCGAGTTGGCGTAGTTCATTTTTTAGATCACCAAAATCACACAGTAATAGCGACGGCAACACCAACGGTCGTGGATCCTCTGGATTACGTAATTTAAGTAATTTATCGCGTTGACTCATAAAAGAGCGCTCTTTCTATTCCTAATTCAAACACTAGCGGTTACCACTGATGATCTAAAATCAACGCCTGCGGCAAATCGTCAATATGTTCTAATCCAAATACATCTAGGAAACGTTCCGTTGTATAGTATATCGATTTGCGCGGCTTTTCGTCTAACCGCTCAAGTCGTAGAATTTCTCGCCGCACCAATTCCCTCAGAATAGACTGACTCGAGCGATCACGCATCTCGTCGATTTCATTTCGACTTATCCCTTGATTATAGGCGACGATTGCCAAAACATCGATTGCCGCCTGTGACAGGCGTTTTTCCCGAATCTCGCCATAAAACCGCTCTCGCAACCCATGAAATTCCTCGCGCAACGCCAGCACATATCCTTTGCCGACAGATTTAATATGCAGTGCCGAATTCTGATCGTCATAGGCCACATTCAAATCTTTCACCAACTCATGTATTTCACGCGTCGTTACACCTCGCATCATACCTGCGACACTTTTGGCGACCAAGGGTTCGCCTGTTGGATGCCCAACAAATAACATCGACTCCAAAATTGACATCGGTGTCAAATCTGCATTATCGATTTCCTCGGGTACCACTAATGTCGCAGCTTCCTGAGAAACGGCGTCATCTGCTTTAGCACCTGTTTCGGAATTGTCTTCAGAAACACCTTCATATGGGCTCTCGCCCACAGATACTAATTGCGCATAAACATCGCTCAGCTCATCCAACGATGCGCCCGTTTGGTCACTGCTCTGATAGAACTCATTAAGTCCCATTTGCTCAGGATCAACCGGCAATGCCCGCTGGGGAGGCCTGTCGTGCTGGTCCTCTTGTTCCGCGTCTATAGAATCCTCGTTTTGCATGGCAATACTATAAGAATTCGCAGCGTTTCACCACAAGGTCGAAAGAATATTCGTCACCTAAGTTTCCCGGCTACAGGCTCCGGAGAGTAAACGCTATTCGCGCAATTCGTATATTGACTGGTCTCTATTGCCGCGCACCAACCTGTTGCTTCATAAACGCTAATGCATCACTAGCTAACTGTTCTTCGGAATCATACATTCGTCGCCAAATTTTCGTGGCTGCAGCAATCTCCGGTAATGCTAAGCCGAAAGCTTCAACAACCATCCAGCCGTCATAGCCAACTTCCATTAATGTGTCAAAGTTCTCTTGCCAATTCACGTTTCCGGTACCAGGTGTACTGCGATCGTTCTCCGAGATATGAACATGCGTTAATACGTCTTGGCAGGAACGAATCGCGTCGGCAATATTCTTTTCTTCAATATTGCTGTGAAAGGTGTCGTACATCATACGGCAATTTGGGTGGTCCACTTCACGAACAAATCTAGCGGCATCACTGTGCGTGTTGAGCAAATATGTTTCAAAGCGGTTCAAGCATTCAACGCCTAACATAACTCCCACACTACCAGCATGTTCGGCAACTTGCCGCATACTATCCACACCCCATTTCCACTCATCTTCAGTCGGCCCCGCACCGCTGAAAATACCCAACGCTGAATGATACGGACCCACCAGATTTTGTGCACCCACCGCCGCAGCATTATCTAACGCTTCCTTGGTGTTTGCCACACCTAACGCACGAACGGCAGGATCTGAACTTATCGGGTTGTCTTCCTCACCTCGCACCGTAACAATTGTGCGTTCTAGACCAATCGAATCTAACCGCTCACCCCATTTAGTATGCAAGTCTAAGTCATAGACAAACAACGGCAATTCAACTCCGTCGTATCCCATTTCTTTCAACGATTCCACAACGGGAATCATGTCGTCGTTCATCTCGCCTGTCCATAACAGCAGGTTCATTCCATATTTCATCGTTCACTCTCCTTCAAATTCATTACATGTTCGTCGTTTGTATTGTATCAGGACTTAATAATTCATGTTGCAGCAGCAACACACGTTCCCGAAAACCACTGAACAACACGACAATCGTATCGTCAAATTGTTCCAAACCAACCCGCTTCATGACTTGGTTCAAGCGGTAGGCTAGTCGATCGTCATCTACGTAATCAAACAAAAACTGTTCTCGTTGAAAAGTATCGAACAATCGCACAAAATCATCCGTCGGACGCTTTGCAACACTATTGATGACCCTCTGAATGAATGACGCATCCACAGCCTCTAAGTTTTCATAATACCGCTCTAGTGCCCCCGGATTTTGTTGACTCAAATGAGCATCGAGTAACAACTCGATAACAATATGACCTAGAAACCAAGGCCGCATCGATTCATCATCTGGATGTACGTCACGTATTGCCTTGGAAAACTCTAAATTTAGCTTTTGAAAGGCTTTATTCGCATGAAACCAACGGTCGTCTTCTAGATGCTGAGCGATCCCTCGTGCGACTTCGACAACCTTCGGATCGGCATCGTTAAAAAACGGTTCCAGTAATTTATGCCGTATCCGAACTTTACGATCAATCACACTCAACATGTCCGGCACGCCTGTGCTGGCCATAAACAACGGGTGATCAAGAAATTCAATAGCATGTGATAAGTAATTCATGCGGTTGAAAAACTCTAGCCGATATTTTGCCAAGTGCCGTCTTCAGCAGACTTTAATACAGCGTCGCAGACTTTTTGAGTTTCCAATGCTTCTTTGAAAGTCGGCCCTGCAGATGTACCACTCGCTAAACCTTCGAGGAAATCAGCGACTTGGTGAACAAAGGTATGCTCATACCCAATCTGTAACCCAGGTACCCACCAATGGTCCATATAAGGTTGATCACCATCGGTGACATGGATACTACGCCACCCGCGAACAACTGAATCATCATTATGATCAAAGTACTCTAAGCGATGCAAATCATGTAAGTCCCACCGGATCGATGCATTTTCGCCATTGATTTCTAATGTGTATAATGCCTTGTGCCCCCGTGCATATCGAGTCGACTCAAACAATGCTAATGAACCGTTACTAAAACGACCCATGAAGGTACATGCATCGTCGATCGTCACAGGCATGACTTCACCCGTTGCCTGATGTACTCGTTCCTTAATAAACGTCTCTGTCATCGCGGTGACACTATCAAGACCACCATTGAGCCATAAAGCAGTGTCGATGCAGTGAGCGAGTAGATCACCGGTTACGCCAGAGCCCGCCGCCTTGGCATCGAGGCGCCATAGTGCTTCACCTCCTTGCGGGAGGTCCGTCGAGATTGTCCAGTCTTGGAGAAAGTTAGCTCGATAATGGAAAATACGTCCCAACCGTCCTTCATCGATCAGTTGTTTTGCTAATGTCACAGCAGGCACGCGACGATAGTTGTACCACACAATATTGGCAACGCCAGCTTTTTCCACAGCGTCACACATTTCTTCGCCTTCGGCAGTGTCCATTGCCAGTGGTTTTTCGCAGAGAATCATCTTTCCCGCTTCAGCACAAGCAATTGCAATTTCCTTGTGTAGATTATTAGGCACACAAATATCGACTGCATCG
>JABHUV010000278.1 GCA_018658605.1 Planctomycetaceae bacterium
AAAGGGACCAGGTTTCCCCTGCCTGCCCCAGATCACTAATAGACAACAGCGCTCGCTGATCGAGTATTTTGGCGTCCCAGCGAAGGACGTAAACCACACCGACCATAGTTGGAAAATAGATATTCTTGCCAACGACAATTGGAGGCGGTGCAGACACATGTCCCCAACCCGATCCGGCGTTGCGTTTGTCTTGAGTGACCAGATAGCCCTCCGCATTTCGAAGATCATTGGGTAGTGTAGTGTCCCAGCGGAGTACATCTTTTTGATTTGGAAGCCTCACAACCTGAGCGGGTACCTGTAAATATTCAACTGCACCGGACCCAATATGAACTCGGCCAATCATCTTGGCGTGATGAGACATAAAATAGTGGTAGTCACCAATCAGTATATTTGTCTGATAGGTGATCGGTTTTTTATAGCCACGAATGTAATCATTGAGGTCTTGATTTACCTTACGCGTATAGCCGGTGGGGGTGTGGGCACATACGGCGACTTGTTTCGTTATAGACTGCTGTTGGCGGATGTCTCCCGTCTCGATATTCAACACGAGATGTTCTGTTCCACTGAACTGACAGGCCATTTGTGCGTTCCAGCAGGTATTTTGAACTGTTGGATATTTCAGGATAGCTTTGTCCCAGATGGATTTTCCGTTATCTGCATTAACAAGCGACAGTCCGTATGGTTTTTCCAGTGGATTGTGTCCTCCTCCCCGTCCGGTGAGAATGGCTGCCTGACCATTGGCGAGGTGACCAAACAGCGAAGTGGAATGAATGGAGGTTCCCGCTTTGGCGATCCACTGGCGTTTCCCCGTTTTTACATTGAACGACTGCAAGTGAGTCCAGTACCGCGGATCTGCGTCAAGGGATCGCGCCTTTTCCTTGTCTAGTAAATCCAGCGGCAAGTCTTGTTGGGGCGTTTGCACAACGACAAGATGGTCGTCAAAGATCAATGGCTCATGCTGTCGAGAATGATGTCTGCCGAATGGCGTCCAGGCATACGACCAGACTTGGTTTCCGTCAAAGTCAAAGGTCTGGATAGATCCACCCACATTGACAAAGCAGATGTGCGCACCGTCGGTGGCTGGTGAAGCTGCTGTATTATCACTGAACAGGCTGGAGAGATCTATTTCGCGGACACCTGGGATATCTCGTTGCCAGCGTTGCTCGCCGGTGATTGCATCAAATGCCTGACCAACACAAAGCGAGCCGGTTTGTGTGTCTTGCTTGACGGGTGCATGCGACAGAACAAATGCATGTTTTCCGGACAGGATCACTGTTCCCTGACCGGTGTTCGGCAAAGCTGTTTGCCACAATATATTCTTGTTAGTAGAAACACTAAAGAACGACGGAGCGCGCCCCGGCACCACAAAATTATGGTTCGGACCAGCGGCCTGATGCCAGTTGTCGCTCCAGGCGGATGAGGTTCCAAAAAAAAGAAGGATAACTGTTGGCAGCCAGCAGTTTCGGAAATACCCTATGAATGTTTTAGTGATTGTGGTCGTGCTCATATTGCTTGTTGGTTTTGTCTCCGCGGGCCATGACATACGCTATCAAGTCAAGGATTTCTTCACGCGATAGTTTATCGAGCAATCCTTTTGGCATTAATGAGACGTCTGACTTCTTTTGAACTTCGATTTCATTACGAGCGATGATCGTCGGCTTGCCTTTGGCTAACGGGTCAATCACGACGTGAATGGTATCATCCGTTTCTTTGACGATCATACCGGTGATAACTTTCCCGGAATCTAACAGGAATATTTGGGATCGGAATTTATCGTCGATTTCTTGGGAGGGCTCAATCAGCGATTTCAAAACGTGCAAAGTGGTATGTTTTTTGACATCTAGCTTCGCCAAATCTGGACCGAAAACCTGACCTTCATCACCTAGTTTGTGACAGGATACACAACTCGCAACCTTGAACAATTCCTTGCCAACCTCAAACGATCTACCCATTGGCAGCGGATCGACATCCCCGCTGAGGTCATCAAGCTTCCATTCGCGACCACGGCTGCTGAGTTTCAGCAGGTCGTCCTGAATCGGCAATGGATTGTTGGCGAGGTATTGCTCTGGATTCGCTTGATATGCTGGTAAATCGGCTACCACATACAAAGTCCCGTACATTCGTCGCCAGTGTCCAGGGTAGGTACAAACGTAGGGATATACGCCGGGAGTCGTAGGGGCATCGAATAGTAGCGCTTGCACTTCACCGGTTTGCAATAATTGGCTTTGGAGCAAGATGTGCTTGCTTTGGGGAACGTAATGTCGTTGTATGGCGTCTGGATCGCGTCCGGTTGATTCTGCGAGTAAGCCAATTTCTTCCATCGTGCCAGGAGCAGTAATGACAAAGTTGTGAGGCATGTTGTCCGTATTGGAAAAACGGAACTCAACAGGTTTTCCAGCTTGAACCGCAACTTGTTCTTTGTCGTAAATCATGCGATGAGCAACTGTGCCGATGGCAATGACTCGCACATCCAAGTTCTTCAACCGCTCTTCGATTGCTTGTCCTTGATCTGAGGGTAGTTGTTTGCCGACAGCACGTGCTAGTTTGATAGCTTCGAGTGCAGGACCAGCTGTTCGAAATTGAGCGGGGATTTCGCTTAAATAGGCAACGAGGTTGTCTGCTAGCGTTGGTAGTTGTGTTTTGTCCCAATGCGCTGGCGCAATTGTTAATAATGCAGCAATAGCCGAATTGCGATGCAGTCCCGCTTTGAGCAGTAATGTTAGGTCGGTGAACATTTCGGACTCGTGACCGGGTACTGTTACCAAAGCTCGGATCGCATGGTCATGCAAAGTTTCTCCGCCACTTAACGACAATCGATTAGCCGGAATATTCTGCTTCTTGATGCCGGGCCCAGACCAACGAATGGCTAGCGCATCACCGCCACCATTGTCGAAATACGTAACCACGAGTTTGTGAGCGCCTGTCGAAAGATTGACCATTGCGGACTTTTCGATGGGCCCGTGTAATCCGTCATTGTTGACTAATAACTTGTCGTCGAGATAGATTCGAGAACCATCGTCCGAGGTGGCATAAAACGTGTATTTGCCGGGTTGATTAATGTGGAGATAGCCTGTGAATTTCAAGGCAAACCTATCGATTTCCTTTCGTTGAGGAACATTGATACTGATCGCTGGAACAACTCCCGATTGTTTGGGAGTCATTTTATCGAGCGTTTTGATGTCAACATTAGCTCCTGAAGGAAAGTAGAAATCAACATGGATGCCGGGTAGGCCAAGGCTTCCGGTTGTGGATTCACTGCCAAGTTGACTAGGCAACTCCGTGGTTAGAGGGCGAATTTTACCGTATAGTTGTTCACGCACATCAACGCTATTGATGAGGTGCACGGCACTGAGAAAATCTTGCAGGGAATCGCGGTCGCGGGTGGCAGCTAGAAAAGCGTTGTCCCCATTTCCGTCGGTAGTGATCCAAGCAGCAAAAGCATATTGCCGCGTCTGAGCGGATTTACCAGCCAACGCTAACTGTTCAATATCTGCAGCGCGTTGTTGTAAATTAGAAATGCTTTGCCCGACTAATAACACAGCCAAACCCTGTGTGCTTTCGTCGCCACTTGCATCACGTTCGACTAACAAATCTACGATCAGATTGATTTCTGAACTGTTTTGAATTTTAGCTAATCCTGTAATCGCTGTCTGTAGATGGCTGGGTGTGGCCTTCGCCCTAGCGAGAATTGCTAAATAGACCCCTTCGCTAGCATCCATTTTCAAAAGATCAGCAATGCTAGCATTACGCAGCACATATTGCTGGGCAGCGCTGGAAAGTGGTGTGTTTTTGGCAATCGCATCTTGAATAATTGCATCCACATCCAAAGATTTAGTTGCGTATGCAAGAACTTTTTGTAGTTCAGTATCGAGCGGTTTGGTCGAAACAGTGAAGACAACTTCTGCTGCAGCTAAGCCTTGAAGTTCGACGGCTGCCTTCATTGCTTCTGCGCGGACTAAAGGAGATTCATCTTTGGCGGCAGCCTGCAATGTGGATTCCCAAGCCGACACTTTGCCTGCCCAATGACCGAGCGTTCGAATGGCGGCAGACCGCACTCGTGCGTCTTCGGCTTTGAAAACAGTTTTCAATAATGGCAGATTAGCAATTCGGTGTTCCTCAAAAACCCAGAGGCATTCCAGCAGTGCTTGAGCTTGAATCGTATTTTTTACATCTAATGTATTGGCCCATTGAGGAACGACTGCGCTGATATCAACAGATTTTCGACCGCTGAGCTCAAGCCGTGCTCGATAACGAACTCCGTTCTCAGGCAATAAGAATGACTGTAAAACATGTTCAATTGGCTTGCCGATCATTTTTACGGGTGCCACGAGAGGACGGCCAGGCACAGAAACTCGATAGATGCGACCATGGCTTGCGTCACGATTTGGATCGCGCATATTATGTTGCATATGTCCGACAATGGCGTTTGCCCAGTCGGACACATACAATGCTCCGTCGCCACCAATCTCAATATCGGTAGGCCGGAAATTAGGATCGGATGAAACTAAAATGGGTTCGATTTCCTTGGCGACAATATCCGCTCCGTCGTACTCGACCTTATGCTGCAGCACGCCGAGAAATCCGATGCAATTACAAACCAAGAAATTGCCGTTATTGTGTTCAGGAAAGTGGCTGCT
>JABHUV010000399.1 GCA_018658605.1 Planctomycetaceae bacterium
GCTGGAGGTGTTGGATTGGCTGGCGCAGGAGTGTTATCTGGTGCAAAGGGGTTGTTACCCGCTGGAGGTGTTGGATTGGCTGGCGCAGGAGTGTTATCTGGTGCAAAGGGGTTGTTACCCGCTGGAGGTGTTGGATTGGCTGGCGCAGGAGTGTTACCTGGTGCGAAGGGGTTGTCGCCCGCTGGAGGTGTTGGATTCATGGGAACTGGTGTTGGCGTTGGTGTGTTGTTTTGAACGTTGGCTAGCGGGTCTTTATCGTCAACGCCTAGGATTGGGTTTGATTTTGATGACGTGACATTTGCGGGGTTGCTCTTAACTCCAGCGATGTTGCTGGGGGCAAATGGATTACTTTGGCGAATCGTAGTTTCAGCGTCCGCGGGAATACTTGGCGCCGTTTGGGTTGGCTTGCGTAAAACCGTAGCTTCATCGCTTTGTTGTTGTTCGTAGCGAGCTTGTAAACGCATTTTTTCAGCAGCAGCTAAATCTAGACGAGCCTGTTTACGAAGCTTTTCGATTTGTAGTCGTGGTTGCCCTTGGATACGTTGCAACGCAGTAGATATTTGATAAACACCGCGGTCGTCTAGGGCTTCTACCGCGGCACCTTTTTTAAGATCCGCCAAACTAGCTTCGTCGTTTCCGAGTTTAGCGTTGGCTAGTCCCCGGAAGTAATACGAACGGGGGTCATCCGTATTTTTGCTGATGGTTGCTGTCAAATAACGAATGGCGGATTCATAGTCGCCGTTGTAATAGGCGTGGACACCCTGTCCATATAAGACTCGGTGTTGAGCGTCTTGCGCAACAACGCCAGGAATCAACAATGCAAATGTACAAATAGCTAAGATAGATGTAGTGCAATAGGCCCTAAGCATAACAGGTTCCCTTTTGGGGTCATTGGACGTGGTCGGCGTTAACAGTCATGTGCAAGTTAACGATTGTTAGAGAATCATAAAGATCGTCTAGGCACGTCAGTTCTATATTAAAAGATGGTTAGTTCAATACTATTTAATCGTACCATTAAACGAATTGTACACGGTTAAATATATACTTTCACACCTAAAGAAGGAAAAAATACCTGTAGTAGGATGTCTTGTAGGCGGCAGGTGACACGACATTTTCATCTAACCGACATAACAGATATAACCGTTAGACTCGATATAAAGCTGCGCAAGATTGGTAAACAATTCCGGTAAGTTAATAAATAAACGAAACAGCAACCGGGGTAAAGTGCGATGTATAGGTTGTAAGGGAAACGTAAGTAATATACGTTGTCTTTGCCGCCGGTCAGTTTGGCATGTTTTCGATCACATTGGCCGTGATAAGTCCGGGTTGGGATTATCGAGTTTTAGAGATTGTATCACATGCGGTATGTAGCTTCCGCCGCTCGTCTTGGGAGACACGTGGTTTATTTCTTCAAAGACTCGATTATCCCGACCCGTTTTTATGCGCCGAATGTGACAATGCTACCACGCATTTTTTATTTCGATTGCGATTAGTGGATTAACCATGGCTGCAGTTGCAATGTGTACTGCTTGAGCCCCGGCCGTCAAATATTCGCGCACATCCGCTACTGTGCTCACTCCGCCAACCCCGATAAGTTTGATATCCAATTTGTGCTTGGCGATCATAGCATTCAATGACATGGTTTGAGCGACAGAAGCTTGTAGAGTTGCTTTACCGCAGATGCCGCGTCGCTGTCCGTCGAACATCAACTTGCCATTTTGGTCGAGAACTTGAGTGGCGATACTATTGGTCATTGCGAGGGCATCGACATATCCGTTTAGATGCTGGATTAGTTCTAGGGCTTCATCGTCATTATCCAAGCGTCCGATTTTTCCTATTAGCGGTGTGTCGCCAATGGCATCACGTATGATTTTAACCACAACTGCGCAATCTGCCGGATTTTGAAATAGTTGTCCGTCACAGGTAGAAACATTGGGGCACGAGAAGTTGGCTTCGATGCAATCCGCCCCGCTTTCAACCGCCAGTCGCGCACACAGCGCATAATCTTCTGCTAGCCGCTCAAGCGTCCAGTCAGGTTCGACTGTTCCAACGATGGAAACGGAAAGTACTGTATCACTGGGTAGTTGTTGACGAGTCTCGGCAATGTCCACTTGCCAATCATTAGGATCTTGGGAGGGCATACCGTAGGAGACAGCCCAACTCCCATCCATCGTAGTCGCTTGCGACACAGATTGTTCACCGCCAAATAGAGATGCTGTATCGACGGGAACTAAATTTGGCAGCGGGTAGCATTCGCGGAACCCACTACGCACAGTTTTGTACGTAACGACATCAAAACCAAGACTAGCGTAATACAAACACCATTTTCCATTAAGTAATGGTCCTGCCGGAACACCTAATGGCGAATTGACCGGCAACCCGCAAAATGAAAACTTTCCCGCATTGGAAGATTTGGCAAAAACGGTTGGTACGGACAGGCTAACAGGCGCTGGGACATTTTCATAATTCCAGCGGTACGACTTCTGGGGATCATACGTTTGCACAGCGAGCATTCCTGCGTGAGTTAGTCGAGTCGTTTTACTCGGAGGTTTTTGAAGTAAACGACACTTTTGGGATCATGTGCTTGTAGGCAAAAAGTTCCCTCGCTCAATTTGCGTCCAGGTTGTTTCGCATTGGGAAGTTTTCCAGTCGGTTCGGTGTAGTCTACCTGTAGTTTTCCATCTAGCCAAATCTTAATCTGCTTGCCTTGCACGACAACACGAGTTTCATACCAGGTATTGTCTTTTACTGGTGGATCTGAAATATCAACAATTCCATATAGACCGCCCGATTTTTTCGGATCTCCATGAGTTACGTTAACCTGAACCTCATAACCCTTTGATGGCCAGCCTTCATCTTGAAATGTGGTGTGAAAATAGATTCCAGCATTGCTACCTGGGGTAGTCATCACATCCACTTTTAATTCAAAATTCTTAAATGGTTGTTTGGTTTCGTAAAACAGGTGACTGCGTGGCCCATCAGAAACTAGCATGCCATCTTTGACAGACCAAGAATCTACATTTTCGCTGGCTTTCCAGCCCTTGAGATTTTTACCATTGAACAGCGATGTGAATCCTTTTTCTGCAGCTGTTAGTCCAGGGATTGTCACAAGAAATACGGCTAGGACAGCTAGGGCAACAAAATGAAAGGTTTTGTGATTTGAAATTCGATTTACAAACATAATACAGGCTCTTTCTCTTATAAGAGGTTAATGGTGATTTGCGGGTCAATCGTAGGTATCGTATTAGCGACGAGCGCGTTCGTGTTTTAGCGGCAACCAAGCGCCGTTTTCAGCGGAGCTGGCAACGCACTGTTGGATAAAGTACATTCCTTCAACTCCGTCGTGAACATTGGGAAACACAGTATCCCGGCGTTCGTATTCTCGATCCATCGCTCTATCTATCATAGCATCAAACGCTGAGCGATATACGTTGGCGAACGCTTCGAAAAATGCTTCGGGGTGTCCACTCGGTAACCGACAGGCACTGGCCCCAGCTTCGTTCATAAACGGCGCGTTGGGATCGCGAGTGTAAATTTTCCGCGGCTGTCCGTTTGCTCGCACAATCAATTGATTGGGTTCTTCTTGTCGCCATTGAATTGCACCAAGTGTCCCATCAATTTCGATGGATAGATCGTTTTCGCGGCCATGACTAATCTGCGACGCTGTTACGGTACCTAGTCCACCATTGTCAAATCGAACAATAGCTGTACCATAGTCGTCCAGTTGACGGCCTTCTTCAAAGGTTTTTAAGTGACAGCTGATTTCGTCGGGCAGTAATCCAGTCATATATCGTCCCAGATTATAAGCATGTGTAGCGATATCGCCAAAGCAACCGGCGGCACCACTTTTAGTTGGATCGGTTCTCCAAGCGGCTTGTTTTTGTTCATCTGTTTCCAGGCGAGTTCTTAACCAGCCTTGAATGTAATTTGAGCGAACGGCTTGGATTTCCCCTAATTCACCATTGAGTATCATTTCACGAGCTTGTCGCACTAGTGGATACCCGGTGTAGTTATGTGAGACGGCGAATACAACGTTGGAGTGATCAACCGCAGTAGCCAGTTCTTCAGCTTGGCCCAAGTCAAATGTCATGGGTTTATCGCAGATCACATTGAATCCAGCCTCAACCGCAGCTTTTGCAATTTCAAAGTGGGTAAAGTTTGGAGTAGCGATGGAAACGAAGTCAATTCGTTCATCTTCTGGCAAACTCAATTCTGATTCGATTAATTCTTGGTAGCTTCCATAAGCACGATCTGCCGGAATGTCATAATCTGGTGCAGACGCTTTTGCTCGCTCGGGATTAGACGAAAGCGCGCCAGCCACTAAGGCCGCTCGGTTGTCAAGAACGGCTGCTGTGCAATGGACTCGCCCAATAAATGAACCTTGCCCGCCGCCGACTAATGCCATGCGTAGTTTTCGGTTTAAGTCGTTGTTAGTGGCCATTTCCGCTCCTGTTAATTTTTGCTTGGTTTGGTGGGGACGTAGATAAATACTACGACAGCTAAATCAAGCTAACGCATATCACCCACAATTTGATGTGATTAAGAACCTTCTTTCTTCTTTTCTATCATATCAAACGTGTTGATTAAACTCGGTCACAGCAGAACAATCACGAATGAGTACCAAATCATAGGTGTTTTCCTTTACGGCTAGTAGTCTACCACCAGCACTGGATGGGTCAAATATACTAGCACTGGTTATTTTTTGTGTAGGTTTTGCATATAATAGAAGCGAGTACTAGTATTGCATTGAGAATACATAAACCAGCATAATCTTAGTGGGTATGTTGTTCGTCAAGCACAATAGCAATTGGAATTATTATTATTATGAAGAATAGATCTTTTGTATTAGGTGTTGGTTGCGGATTGTTGTTTGGCGTTGGCATGGTGATCGGCACGATTGTTGGAGTCAGCACTACCGCCACTCCAAACGCTTCCAGCGCTGGGTTTGAAATTGACGGGAAGGTCTTGCAGGCTGCGGCAGGTGATAGTTCCGATAAATTTGCGATTGCGACTGGGCTGATCTCAGATTCGGCTGAGGGTATATTTATGCTCGATGGCTTAACGGGTGATCTGCAATGTCTTGTACCCTACACTCGCACTGGTGCGTTTGGCGGAATATTCAAGACTAACGTGTTTCAAGACCTTAAAATCCAAGGCACCAAAACTCCCCGATTTATTATGGTCACGGGCAAAGCGAATTTTTCAGGCAACGCGCGCCCCGGTAATTGCATTGTCTACATTGTCGACGCATCCACCGGAAACTACGCAGCCTATGGGGTTCCTTGGAATCGTCAAATGGAAACAACAGGTCGAGCTCAGCAAGGCCAATTGCTTGGATTAACCTCTGGGCAAGCTCGTAATATCATGATTCGCCAATAGGATTGCCATTTTGATTGTTCAAGTGAACGAGCAAGCGGTTGAAACGACCACGGGTATCACGATTTTTGATCTGCTCAAACAGCTAGACATTACCACCCGACATATTGCAGTTGAAGTAAATCTGAGCATTGTGCCGTTTGAATCCCATGGCGAAACTATATTGCATGATGGTGACCAGTTAGAGGTAGTAACGCTTGTTGGTGGTGGGTGATTTATTTTTAACACAACGAGCATCGCCTAGTAGGCAACAAAATCGATTAAAGTTAATGATAGGACTGTTAGAATAATGGGGACTGTGGTAGCCAACGATTTGGATGTGGTCGCGATGGAAGATACCCTATTAAAGATTGGGCCATTTGAGCTCAATAGTCGTTTGATTGTAGGCAGCGGGCGCTATGAAAATGCGACGATGATGCGACAAGCTTTAGATCTTTCCGGATCAGATTGTATTACCGTTGCCATCCGGCGGGAACGACTGCATGACGCGTATGGCGATAATCTATTGGATCACATTGATTCTGACCAAACAATTTTGCTTCCTAATACTGCAGGTTGCTATAGTGCCAAAGATGCAGTGCGGGTAGCGCATTTGGGCCGAGAAATACTTCGAGCGTTAGGTAATCCAGGTGCGGATTGGGTGAAGTTGGAATGTTTAGGTGACAGTCGCACCTTATTACCGGATCCGATTTCTACGCTAGAGGCAACCAAACAACTTGTAGCAGATGGATTTCATGTATTGTGCTACACTACTGACGACCCAGTTACGGCTCGGCGATTAAAACAAGCGGGCGCCGCAGCAGTCATGCCCGCTGGCAGTCCTATTGGCTCTGGGCAGGGCATCCTCAACCCCAACAATATTCGTATCATTTTGGAATACCTCAAAAATGAGGATCCAGAATATCCAGTGATTGTAGACGCAGGTATTGGCACTGCCAGTGATGTAGCAGTAGCCATGGAATTAGGTGCCGATGGCGTGTTGCTCAACACCGCAATAGCTCATGCTCGGCAACCGCTCGTCATGGCGACTGCTATGAGACACGCGACGATAGCGGGTCGTCAGGCTTTTCTCGCGGGTCGTATCCCTAAGCGACTTTATGCCGCCGCGAGCAGCCCCATGGAAGGTGTCATTGCGACCCATCCATTTCCTCGAAATGAAGTGAAATGACCGGCGGCGCAGATTTCATCCACCCCGTAGATATTCTTGGTCCTGGCGGACGCATCGCGGCTCGACTAGATCGTTATGAACATCGCCAACAGCAACTCGACATGTCCGCTGCGGTCTCTAACGCGTTAACCGAAAATAAACATTTGGTCGTGGAAGCGGGTACCGGCGTAGGAAAAAGTTTTGCTTATTTGGTGCCCGCGATATTGGCTGCCACGGAGCCCAACGACCAACTCGTATTGACCGCAGACGGCGAAAAACGGAATCGTCGCGTCATTATTTCGACGCATACGATTAGTTTGCAAGAGCAGCTTTTGAATAAGGATATACCACTGCTCAATAGCGTTATCGCTCGAGAGTTTTCGGCGGTATTGGTCAAAGGCCGTGGTAATTATTTGAGTCGGCGACGGCTGAGGTCGGCGCTGCAGAAATCAGCCACGTTATTTGACGGTGCTGATGAGCAAACGCAGTTGTTTCAAATTCGTGATTGGGCTAGCACTAGTTCTGACGGCAGTCGTAGCAGTATGTCATTTCGGCCTCAATCAAGTGTTTGGGATGAAGTTGCCAGTGACTCGAGTAACTGCATGGGCTTTGCCTGTGAGTCGCATAAAAGTTGTTTTTACTATCAAGCTCGACGACGGATGGAACACGCGCAATTGTTGATTGTGAACCACGCATTGTTTTTCAGTGATCTGGCTCTCCGCCGACAAGGTGCCAGTATTCTGCCCGACTATGATGCGGTGATCTTTGACGAAGCCCACACGCTTGAATCGGTAGCCAGTGGGCATTTGGGGCTAAGTGTCACATCAGGACAAGTTTCTTATATTCTCAGAAAACTATATAACGACCGCACCAACAAGGGTTTGCTTGTTGGTAAAGGTCATGAGCAAGCGCAACGTCAAGTTATTCGGTGTTATGTTGCTGCGGATGAATTGTTTGACGAAGCGTTGCAATGGAAATTAGATCATCCAAGAAGCAATGGCCGCATCCATTCTAAAATTGTGTTCCCGAACCCGCTGAGCCCGGAGTTGTCGAAGTTAGCGAATATGATTCGCCAAATCGCGAATGACATTGATGATACGGCTGAGCGCAAGAATTACACGGCAGCGGTGACACGACTTTCAACACTTGCGGATACGATTCAACATTGGTTAGTCCAAGCGGCTGATGATATGGTGTACTGGCTCGAAGCGAAGAAAACCCGCCGGGGAACGAAAGTTTTATTTCAGGCCGCACCAATCGATATTGGACCGGCGATGCGTAGTGAGTTGTTTGAAAAAGTACCAAGTGTCATCATGACTAGCGCGACGTTGGCTGTGGGCACTGAAGACAAATTCAATTTCTTCAGGTCACGAATTGGGCTCACAGAATCGAATACAGTAAAACTGGGCTCACCGTTTGACTATGAGCGTCAGGCAGAAGTGATCTTAGTCAGCGGCATGCCCGATCCGAGTAAAGACAAAGAATCGTTTCGCGCACACTCTGTCGAGATGTTAAAGCGATACATCAGTCGCACTGATGGACATGCTTTTGTCTTATGCACAAGTTACGATTTGCTACGATTTTTATCATCTGCTTTGACCCCTTGGCTGACTGAACAGCAACTGGGCTTGTTAACACAAGGTGATGGTACTGGGCGAACGGAGTTACTGGAGCAGTTCAAAAACAATCCGCAAAGTGTATTGTTTGGGACGGACAGTTTTTGGCAGGGAGTAGACGTACCCGGTGAAGCACTGCAAAACGTGATCATACCGCGGTTGCCATTTAGCATGCCGGATCATCCTTTATTGGAAGCACGCTTGGATCAGATTAAGGCTAACGGCGGCAATCCATTTTTGGATTATCAGTTACCTGAAGCAACGATTAAATTCAAACAGGGCTTTGGTCGGTTGATCCGTACACAGACTGATACGGGCATTGTTGTTGTCTTTGATCCTCGGATGCGAACACGATTCTACGGCCAAATTTTTCTGGACTCTTTGCCGCCTGTGCAGGTCAGCGAAGAGTTTGTGTATGACCACTAATGAAGCCACGAATTTACGCCCATGAGCGTAAATAGAGAGCCCGCCTGTGGTGATTAGTCATCGGTGGATTTACCGTTGATGATTTGTAGAGGTGCATCGGTGCGAGGCTTGGGAATAGTTTGGGGCCGACGTTCAATCGGCTTCGCGACAACATCTCCCGGCGACGCTGCCTGACGTTGGCGTATATATTGAGCACCTTCGGGGCTATTTAAATATATTTTTAAAGGAGATTGCCATTGTGGTTGACCGCCAATCACGGGTGTCCAGCCGGTTACAAATGGTCGCCAACTGCCATGGCTAATGGAACCATATCCACCGTGAGGAACCGTTAAAAATGGGGCCGTCATCGTCATATTTCGCTCAGAACCTTGACTTGCCCACAGATTAAATCCACCTCTTAAATTTCCCTTACGAAATCCAAATCCAAAATGGGCATCGCGGCTGTCGTATCCACCGTAGGTTGGATAAACAGGCGATCCCCAATTGAAAAACCAGCCACCGCGGCGACCTCGTTGATTTAGAAACATGGATGAACCAAGTGACTCGTACCAAGAATCTTGCATATTCCAGTGTGGTGTGGTGATGGTCGCTTGTTGTGCGTGGACCTTTAGCGTATCGAAACCAGCGCTGCCTAACGCGACCACAAGGAATGAGAAAATCAGCAAACGTTGAAATGGATTTATTTTCATAAAACGAAAGAGTAAGGAAAAACAAATAGCCACACTGACAAACTTTATGTTTCTATTATTTCGTCACAAATATTAAAAGGCCAATAAAAATTGACGGAACTGCCAAAAATATTACAAGTGCACCAAATGCTTGCCCAGTGGTTTTTTGGTGTGAACGAGTCATTCCGTATCCTAGATGCAACAAAAAATAAAATGGGATGATCAGTGGTGCGACGAGTGGAGTTAAGAGTGTGAGTTGTAAAACAGCCCCTAGACTATACCCAATCATACGAGTGGTCGTCTCGAAAGTGTTTGCATTTTTACCTAAAAGCAGCATACCGGTATGTAGAACGGCTCCGCCAGCAAACATCATGAATGGTATTAGTAAGGCGCCACTTACTAGCCAGACGCTAAGCCCGATTCCGTACCAAATGGCGAGTTGGCCGTAATCTATGCCAGCGGGCATATGTTTCGCAGCTAGCATACAGGCAATCGCGAGTACAGGTATGCTGCTTATTGCAAGATAAACTGTTCCTATAACGAGCCCTGTGACAGCATAGCCGATAGGATTTCCCAGTCCGTCATCTTCAAACATATTTGTGAAAGCGTCTCCGGGGCGAAATAATAATAATTTTGTTGTGGCCCATATTTTAGATTGTCCGCGATTGGCACTTTCCCACGGAAGTCCCTGTCGCTTGGGAGAAGGTTGTTTGAGTGGTTGTTGGTGGCGAGATAAACGGGAACGGCTCGGTACAGCTACCGCCGATGTTGCTGGCGAAGGTTGTTGCGTGGTTGTAGCCATCGAGTCTAATGCGGCGGCAGTCCAAGCGGTTGCCTTGAGTGGTTTGTCTGGTTTATATCCGGCTAACAAATCTTCGGTTCCTGAGCCGATGGTAATTGACGCGGGTGCAGAACTGGCGTTTCCATGAGGCTTACTAGGAACTCGGAAACGGTTGATGGTCGAATGCATTGGAATATCAACATTCGCTTTACAGTGCGGGCAGCGGCCTTTTTTTCCGGCGTGTTGATGGGGGACTTTGACAGGCTTTTTACATTGCAAACATTCAAATTCTATTGTCGCCACATCCGCACCGGTAGTACCGTCACTTACCCTAGAGGCTGCTTCGCTCCGATTTTCCACAAGCGCTAAGCTAAGACGTAAGAGCGTATTACATTTTGAGCACTGTATTTTCTTATGGGATTTTTTGACGGGGATTCCGAGTGTTTTGTCACAACAAACGCAACTAAACCGAATTAGAATTTGATCATTTTTTTTGTGGTGGGACCCCTGCTCGACGAGTACCGTGCATTTACCGAGCTGGATATCTTTTTCGTGTGCGGCGATATCGGTTACTGGAATTTCCATCACCGCTTTGCAATACGGACAGGTACCGTGCTTGCCGGCAGCCGAAGGTGGTGCTCGCATGGGAGACTGGCAGCTTTTACAAAGGAATTCTATCGGCAATATACTAGCATTTGAAAAAGAGGAGTTAACAATTGGACAAGGTATTTTATTCTATACCATCGACAACGGGGTCAGCAAAAGATTTATGTTAACACTCACCGAGTGGGCGCATTCGAGATTAGGCTGGAATACCAGTGTTTGTAATTTATAATCGCACGGCTACACCAAGCTGCCGCATGCGTTGTTTAGCGGCAGTGATTGTATATTCGCCAAAATGAAATATGCTCGCGGCCAAGGCTGCGTTAGCTTTGCCAATCAAGATTGCATCGGCTAGGTGATCGGGGCTGCCGGCACCGCCACTTGCAACAACAGGAATGGAGACCGCTTGAGCAACGGCTGCGGTGATTTCGAGGTCATAGCCATCTTTTGTGCCATCACAATCCATACTCGTTAGAACAATTTCACCCGCACCAAGTTCTTCGACTTGCTTGGCCCATTGTACGGCTTCGAGGCCGGTTGGAGTGCGCCCTCCATTAATATGAACTTCCCAAAATTCCTCTCCATCGCGATCAACTCGTTTAGGGTCAATATTTACGACGATGCATTGGCTGCCAAACTTCCTTGCCGCTTCGCGAACGAATTCTGGATTAGTACAAGCGGTGGAGTTGATAGAAACTTTGTCGGTGCCGGCATTGAGGAGCGCTCGGATATCCTCGATGGTACGAATTCCCCCACCCACAGTTAGGGGCATGAAGACTTGTTCCGCCGTTCTCCGAACAACGTCGATCATAATATCGCGTTGTTCGTGACTGGCGGTGATATCTAAGAAGACTAATTCATCAGCACCCTCCCGTTCATAGCGAGCCGCCACTTCTACAGGGTCTCCAGCATCACGGAGATTAACAAAATTCGTTCCTTTCACCACTCGACCATGTTCAACGTCGAGACAAGGAATGATTCGATTAGCTAGCATTAAACAAGTATTCCTGGCATCTAGCTCTTGTGGACTTTGGCAATGGCTGTTTTTGCAACTTCGATGCACTGTTTAATTTCAGCGATTGGATTTTCTGGATTGGCTTCGTATTCTAACGAGATTGAACCATCCGCTGGGAACCGCGTCTTTTTTAGAGCGGTAAATAGACCGACTACATCAAGATGTCCTTTGCCAATGATGACATTGTGAGATTGCTTTTCTTGCTTTGCTTCATCTTTAATATGCAACGCATAAACTCTTCCTTTGAGTTCATGCACGGCTTTGACGGGATCTTGTTTACTACGAATAAAATGTCCTGTATCGACACAAGCTCCAATCAACGGATGGTGGTCTTTTATTGCATCGACTACGGAAGCGATCGAATCATAAATTGCTCCGGGTCCATGATTATGGATAGCAATGCGGATGTTGTATTGGGCGACAAGCTTGTCGAGTGATTCAAAAGCGTCAGCTGTTGGATTTGCTGTAATACATTTCACTCCAATTCGTTTCGCAAAATCAAAAATGCTTTTGTTTTGTTCATGGTTGTTGTTAAACCCGGACACACCGTGAGCGGCCATGTTGATGTCAGCGGTTTTGAGGAGTTGATTCAAGGCCTTGAGCTTCTCTCCGGCAATGTCCAGTGGCACGTGGTTTTGGTAGAACTCGACATGATGCAAACCCATCGCTTGGATATGTCGAATTGCATCGTGTAGTCCAAAGCCTCGTAGTGAGTAGCTTTGTATACCAATAGGCAGACCTAAAAATGGATCGTCGGCTCCTAACAAAGCAGGAAGATCAAACATTGCGATCCCAGCCGTAGTGGCTGCCGTTGTGGTTAAAAACTTGCGTCGTGCAATTGTTGCGTTATTGATGGGAGTATTCATAATTGGTTCACCAAAAAGAAAAACTAAGTAAAACGTTCGTAAGCATTATAAATGCCAGTATATGATATTAGGGTATACAGGATAAGCATTGCAAAACGGTTTTTAGTATCGGTTTAGTGCGTTGGACTCTTGGTTGCATGGAAATTGTGATAAATCGTAGATTTTTCGTATATTGGGAAAGCAACCCGATAGAAAAACCGTATGCTATACTTGCGATGATACGTTAGAACATAAACAATCCGTTTTACGGCTTTTCCCCTTTTATTCTCGATTACGAACCAAGTTGCACGGAGCATTTGCAGATGGCATCAACCGAACAATCTACCCCTATTGCAGATCAAGATGCGGCACGTTTTTTGCAGGACCGTGAAGAGCTTGAAGTAGACAAGTTGTTCCGCGCTTTAGTGAAGCTAGAAGGCTCGGACTTGCACCTGAAAGTTGGACGTCCACCGATTGTGCGAAAGGACGGCTCGCTAAAGGAATTGAGTCGTGGCCCGATCAATCGTGAAGAGATGGTGCGGTTATTGTTTCCGATGATGGATAAACGAAACCGAAGTATTTTTGAAGACGAAGGCGGAGCCGACTTTGCATACATCGTTAATGTCGACGGTGAGGATTGGCGGTTTCGTGTGAACATGTTGACACAATTAGGTAATATCGGCCTAGTTGCTCGTCGCGTGAACAATTGGATTCCGAACTTCGAAGGCTTAAATCTCCCACCTATCATGGAGAGTCTTTGCACGTTTGACCAAGGAATGATTTTGCTCGCTGGTGTTACTGGTTCTGGTAAATCAACGACCATTGCATCAATGTTGAACTTGATTAACCAACGCGAAACCAAACACATTTTAACTCTCGAGGATCCGATCGAGTTTGTTTATAAAGAAGAAAAGTGTTTAATTAACCAGCGTGAAATCGGGATGGATGTTAAGGACTTCAGCATTGCCATGAAGCATGCTGTCCGTGAAGATCCCGATATCATTCTAGTTGGTGAATTACGAGACGAAGAAACATTTATGACTGCAATTCACGCGGCTGAAACGGGACACCTCGTATTTGGGACCATTCATGCATCGAGTGCTGCGACAACAATTGGACGAATCTTGGACTTGTTTCCAGAGGATATGCATGGTGCGATTCGCAGTGCGATTGCTTTTAATATGAAGGGCATAGTTGCTCAAAAATTATTGCCATCGATCAAAGATGGTGTTGGCCGCGTACCAACCGTAGAAGTGATGACGTTTAACCCAACAGTCCAAAAACTGGTCCTCGAAGGAACCGATGAAAAATTGCCTGATGCGATCCGCATTGGTTCCGAAGAAGGCATGCAAGATTTTATCATGAGCTTAAAAAACCTAATTGATGCTGAACTGATTTCGCGCGAAACAGCGTTCCGTGTCGCACCAAACCGTGAAGCATTAAAAATGGCAATCAAAGGAATCAATGTTTCACAACCAGGGATTCTGTAGGGTCTGTGACATTTGCTATTTGTTTCAAAATAATATTGGTGCGATTTGATAGCCGACGGTGTCTTTGTTACAAACCACAACTATTCATCTTGGCATTCATGTAATCGAAAGTGAGTTATTAGAACGATGTCGAATAATCCTGACACAACACCTCCTAATGAACTGGGTCCTCCGGTGGAATTTAAATCCACGGCAGGTGAGCAATCAGCGAATCAGGTTGCTGAGATTCAGTGCCGACAATCCATGGGGATTGTTCCGGCTAAACAGATTATCTATGAAGCAATTGTTGGGCGGGGCGATCGAATTCTGATGGACTTCACTGCTCAAGGTGTAGTGTCTCAGGTGGAAGTGGATGGAGTTTGGCAAGCGTTGCCAGCGTTGGATCGCCAGAGCGGTGATATGATGCTAGCGGTCTTTAAGACACTAGCACACCTGAACCCACAAGATCGAGTGAATCAACAAGTTGGTGAATTCACAGCGGCGTTTGGTAAAGAAGTACGCAAGTGCCACCTCACTAGCGTAGGCACTCAGACCGGTGAACGCGTCATTATTAAGTTGGTCAGCAAAAAAGGTAAGTTTGATTCCTTATCAGACCTTGGAATTCGTGATTCGGTAGTCGACGTGTTTAAACGCCTTTCTGGTCGGCACGAAGACGACAAAAGTAAGCAGATTACGTCCGGCATGATCGTCATTGCTACTCCACCTAATGGTGGTGGCCTGTCTACCATCTGGGATTATGCGATGCGTGCAACGGATCGTTTTATGCGAGACTTTGTTTGCTTTGAAACACCCGAAATGAAGGAAACGGACGTTGAGAATATATTAGTTGACGTCGTTGACCCGAATAACGGAAAATCACTAGCAGCATCGATTGAAGCTGCTGATCTACGCCAGATTGACGTTTATCTTGTGCCTCAACTTACTGATAAAGCGACACTTGAGCGGCTTTGTTATGAAGTCAATACCGAAAATAAGCAGGTGTTTACATCAGTACGAGCGACTGACGGGATTGACGCATTATTGAAACTGCGGGGCTCCGGAGTT
This sequence comes from Planctomycetaceae bacterium, assembly GCA_018658605.1. Next base: position 15,012 of record JABHUV010000399.1, read on the forward strand.
GCTCCGGATATGCTAGCTCAAGCGGTAAATGGTGTGTTGCATATGCGACTGTGCCGGCGGTTATGTGAAAACTGCAAACAGCCATTTCAACCCAATCCACAATACGTGCAACAGCTTGGATTGCCACCATCGCATGTGCAAGTATTGTATCAACAATATCAACCTGTTCCTGACGAACAAGGTGTTATGCCGGAGCCATGTCCGGCCTGTTTAGGACGTGGTTTTGTGGGGCGCGTTGGTATTTTTGAATTAACGGAAATAACCGATCCAATGCGACAGGCACTTACAACGGAATCCGACCCAGCTAAATTACGGCAACTGTCTGTTCAGCAAGGCAATCAATCGACGTTAACCGAAGGGATGTTACTCGTGGCACAGGGTATTACGTCGGTGCAAGAGTTACAACGTGCGATGGGCAGCTAGGGGTTTTCTAAATAATCCGATTGCTGTCCGTAGGATTGAGTAGTTGCCGCCATTGAATACAAACGTGAGATAAATGAATATGTCGACAAGTCATTCCGATAGCCAAGAGAACGCTTATCAGAGTTTTCATTGGGCCGCGATCGTTACTAGTGTCATTGCTTTGACCGCCCCGCTGTGCTTGGTGACACCAGCGTTTACGTTTATTCCCGTATTGGGTATTGTCGTTGGAACTTTTGGCTATTTTGCCATCAGCAGCAAACCGGAAATTTATTACGGCATCAAGCTAACCATCGTTGGCATGATGACTTCTTTGTTGCTGTTGGTGTGGTGTGTCACGGGAATTATCAAAACATCTAACTATTATTATGACGTTGCCTTTGACAATACGATCAAGTGGTTGACGTATCTGAAAGAAGATGAATTACCGGCAGCTCATCAAGTCATGATCAGTGTAGAGAATCGTCAGATTGATGCACAGATATTGAACCAATACTATGACAATAACCAAAGTGCCTACGACGACATGCTTTCGCAGTTTGCCAAGCCTCCAATGAACTTATTGTTAGCAAAGAAAGACAAGTGGAATCCGGAAGACTTGATTTTGGTTGAGGATGTCGAGTTGTTGGATTTGAAGAAGAATAAAATGCGAGTGATTCAGCATTATCATCTTCCCCTGAGTGATCCTCCTGATGGGGTGATTGCCTTTCGAATTCAATATTTCCGAGTATATGATTCTGCGGGGCGAGCCAGTCAGTGGCAGTTAGAGTATATTACGGCAGAAGAATGATTTTTCTGACACTGCAGGGGATGGTGACGTTTGATGTTAATTGAATTAACGTTATTTGTGGTTGTTGGTGTTCTAGTTATTGCCAGTATTGTTTTGGGGTACTGTCTTGGAAAATCGCAGTCGGTTGGCAGACTTCATCTTGATTGTGTTACCCAGTTGCCTGGGCGAGTAGAGTTCGAGCGGGATTTGGGCCGAGCTTTGAACACACGTCAATGCACTCGCATCTTATTGATTGATTTGGACAATTTCAAAGCGGTCAATGACGCTTATGGGCATCTAGTAGGTGACCAAATTTTGGCGAGCGTTGCTAAAAAACTGCAAGTAGAGATCGCTGCCCAGGGCATGCTATATCGATGGGGTGGCGATGAATTTGTCGTTATTTTCAATACGAATTCTTCTGTTACTAACAAGGCGGACATAGACCTAGAAGCTTTTTTTACTACGGCGATCTTTACAGCGGGTGAAATGGAAATGGCGTTGTCGTGTTCTCTAGGCTGGGCGCAGTCGACGGCAAATGACTGTATTGAGACGATTTTTCAGCGTGCTGATGAGAGTTTATACAAGCACAAGCGATAAACGTTTATGAAATAGCACTAAACTGCTATTGACGCTTTAAAGGCTAGTTCATTAATCTTCCGCAACGTGAGGAGGTAATAAGTTTTCCTTACGAAAGCCGAGTTGTTTTGAAGATGTATCGATACGGAAGTCAACGCTTCTTCAGTAACGCATTAAGGCTTGGAGCGTTCACGAGATTGAGTTTGCACGGAAGCATTTATTCGATCAACATGATCCAATCGCTCCCGGAATGAAGTTGGAATCCTCAACCCCCCTAGGATCCGCTGCATTTCGGGGGCATTTTTTTTGCCTTAATCATTAAACACTAATCCAGCGGGTTTA
>JABHUV010000363.1 GCA_018658605.1 Planctomycetaceae bacterium
TAGTCGCTTCGTAATAATCAAGACGCCGATTTGGAGGCCAGTTTGCACCCGAAGAAATCCACCTGGTCAGCAGGGCGAGCTCACCTGCTGGCAGCGACTGCGGCACCCCATTTATCGCGGGGGGCATTTCACCGTCAGTGATGCGTTGCAGAAGTAAGTTCTCATGGATTGGTGACTGAAGAGAGGATTCACTGTCACCACCGGCATTTGCCGACTTGAGTGAAGTTAAATCCAAACCACCTTGAGGATCGATTGAGTTATGGCATTCGAGACAACGGCGAACGATTAGCGGCGCTATGTCCTTCTCAAAATCGACTGCCTGCAGTGGAACGGACAGAACAATGAAGAGCGACGCAAAGATTATGGCGCTACGTGTCATGTGATTACTTTGATTTAAATCCAATTACTTTGCCGTCTAACTTCCAATTGGGAGAAATGTCGACACCAAGATGGTGCAACGCCGTTGTCGGTATATCGACAACATAGACTTGCTGGTTGATGGGCCCCTTCACAACATTATCGCCACTAACAATGAACGGTGTTGTCAGGATTTCCGGTACGTTGTGCCCGCTGGAGTGCCCGGTGCCTTTTCCGCCGTGATCCGCAGATAAAAGAATAAGCCAATTTTCTTGCTTGTAGTTGGTGCGGTTTTCAATTGCGGTAAGCAATTTTCCAATGTGACCATCCACGGCTTCGATAGCAGAAATATAGGTAGGGACGCTAGGGTGAAAACCCTTTCCGTGTCCAGCGGAATCACAGTTTCCAAAATAGGTAACGATCGCTCGGTAATCCTTGTCGGTAATGAGTTTCGCGGCGTCGGCTGCAATGGCGCTATCTTTGGCGCCCAAGTCGTTTGGTTGGTGGGACTTGTAACCGTTTTGAAAATCTGCATGGGAAACGACATGATCATCGATTGGCGCCCAATCTACAAAATGCGCCGTCTTGTAGTTGGGGAATTGCGACTTGATGCGGGCAAAAAAATGAGGATAGTCGGAAAATTGTTTTCCTTTGAAAGAATTATCGTGTACGCCGTGTTTGTCGGCCCAGACGCCTGTAAGAAAGCTCGACCAACCCGGACCGCTGATCGTATCGTTTTTTCTGTAACGAGTACCGAGAATCTGACACGTGTAGGAGGTTCCACCGTTTTTTGATAATTTATCAAAATTTGGTGTGGCGGCCTTTTGTAATGCGTCTGGTCGCAGTCCGTCCACGCCGATAACGAGAACATAATTAGCTGACGGTTCGGCGGCGTTAGTATGTGTTCGGGGGAGTGAAATAATTAAGAGTGCAAGCAGACAATAACGCATGGAGGGATTCCTTAGGTGTATTTGTTTTCGTGTATTTTACCATAAAATGAAATGGAAAATATCGGGAATTAACACGGACCAGTTCCAATAGAATACGGGCGGTACAATCCGACTTATTTTGCCGGCCGCTATTGGTTGAAAAGCAAGTCTAACGTGCTTTCGAGTTCAGCGGCATAATTAGGTTCCAAGGGGTCCTCACCCTCTGCTTCTGAATCGGTGATCGTAATCGTGAGGCTGCCAAATTCAATAAGCTCGGGCATAACCGTGGTGTTACTGCCATAAACGAGGACATCATGAAGGGGCGAAATATCGGCTCGGCCACTGCCAACCAAACTGCTGCCGGCGGAGGTCGCTAGGAATTGGGCAGTTGAAACGAGTTGCCGCCCGCTGCCAGTGGGTTGTAGTCCTGCAAATGATCCCCATTCGTCAATGATTCCTGTTTCCGTCGTAGTTCCGGATTGCCCGTTGACGAAAGGTGATACGAAGGATGGTCCATTGACGAGCCGCATTAACTCCGCATCATAAACCATATCGATGTAAGCGGAATAGACACCGTTAGGAACCGGACTAAGATCCTCTGTATACAAGCCAACTAGGAAAAATGAACCCGTTTCCACAGATGTAATGGGCGAACCATTGAGATCCGTAAAATCGAAGCTAAAAGATACCTGGTGTTCGTTGAAGTTTAGATAGTTAATGATTTGTAGAGCGTCACTGGGTGTAATCCATCCGTCGCGATCTACGTCGTAGAATGGCGGTGCTAATTCACTTCGAGGGGTCGGTAGTTCATAACTTCCATTGCGATTGATTTCCTGGATGATGATTAGCACATCGATCGGAGATACTGCGTTATCACCGTTAACATCCAACGGGAGATTATAGTTATGCCAAGGGAACGCCGGCGTGACGGAAACGTCAAAAACTTCGGACGCGGAGTCGTTATCGGCGGGAGTCGAGAGATCATTGTCCAATCCTCCATCGGTCACTGTTACCGTAAACGTCGCGGATCCACTCGCTTGGGTGGTTGGGGTGAGATGGATGGTACCGGTGGAAGCTGCCGATACGTAATCAAGGGTTATGGTCGAAAATAAACTAGGATTGTCTGTCTCGAGAGTTACTGTTAGCGGTTGCGTTTCGCTCAGGCCCGCCGTGATTCCGGTCAAATCAATTGAAAAGGTGGCACCATCTTCCGTAACGCTTGCGTCTTCGATCGGATCAATGGTTGGCGGATCATTGATGGCGAGAACTTCGACTTCAAAAGATTCGGTCGTAACTGCATTATCGTCCGTGGTCGCTAAATTGGTATCCAAACCTCCGTCGGTGACGGTAACCGTGATTGACGCTATGCCACTTAGATTCGCCACTGGCGTGAATTGTATCGTTCCTGTGGAATCTGGGGAGGCATAACTGATGCTTGTTGGCCCGGTGAGATTGGTGTTCGTGCTCGAAACGGTGATGGCTAGCGGTTGAGATTCGTTTCCTCCGGCAGCAATTCCCGACAGTGCAACTGTTTGCGATGGCGCGTCTTCATTTATGGTTAAATCATCCAATACATCGATAGTCGGGTCGTCATTTTCAGCGGTGACGAAAATTTGAAAAACGGTGATCGTACTAGCGTTGTCATTGGTAGTGCCGAGGTTGCCATCGAGTCCTCCGTCGGTCACGTGGACAGTGATCGTTGCGTTTCCGAATTGATTGGCAAGGGGGATAAAAGTTAGGTTGCCGGTGGTTTGATCGGAGGTGTAGCTGACGAGTGGGTCCGCAATCAGCGTCTGGTTGTTACTGCTGGTGGTGATTTGCAGAGGTTGGGTTTCGTTTGGCCCTGCGGAAATCCCTGTCAGTGATACCTGTTGCGTACCGCCGTCTTCAACGGTGGTGATGTCGGCAATCGAATCAATAGTTGGTACAGCATTGGTATCGTTAATGGTTACCAGAAACGATGTGGATGCCATTGCATTATCACCGGACGTCGCGATGTCACCATCGAGTCCAGCATCGATTACATTGATGGTGACCGTGGTTTGGCCGCCCGTGTTGGCTACCGGTTGAAATGTAAGGGTGCCCGTGGCATTGTCGGAGGTATAGATTACCACAGGGTTGGCCATTAACGCAGAGTTACTGCTCGTTGCGGTAATGA
>JABHUV010000340.1 GCA_018658605.1 Planctomycetaceae bacterium
GATGATCAACGGCATTGCAGAGTCCATCGTCCAGGCTCACAACAATTTGCGTACGGTCGAATTTGGATTCAATGTTAAACCCCTGGCCGAAGAAGTTTTCAATCGCCGCTGGCATCTGAAACCTGGAAAAATGCCACTGAACCCTTTCGGGGAACTGGATCAGGTAAAGATGAATCCCGGTAACAACAGCAGCACACTGGACCGACCGGCAGGGCCCACGGATCCGGATATCACCATCATTTCATTACGCGATGCAAAACACAAACCGTATGCCTTATTCGCAAACTATTCACTCCATTACGTTGGTGCCGTTCCGCGGGGCGGGGTTTCCGCGGACTACTTTGGTGAATTTGCCCGCCTCATGCCTATCCGTTTGCGAGCCTCTACAGAATTTGTGGCGATGATGTCCAATGGCACATCCGGTGACATCAATAATATCCCCTTTGGCTCGACCCGTCCTCCACGCGAACTCTTTGAACAAATACAAATCGTCGCGCGTAAAACTTCCGATGTCGCCTGGCACGCCTATCAGACAATTCCAAAATACGAAACTCATGTAGCATTACACATGCTGCAACGCGAAATCACCTTGCGCTATCGTAAACCAACCTCAGACCAGCTCAAACGAGCGAAATCAATTTTGAAAATCACGGATCAGGCTGAGCTCGACCGTCTTCCCCGACTGGCCGTACCCTATGCCAATCGAACTGTGCTCGCTGCTGCTAGACCCGAGACGGTCAATATCAAAATACAGGTCATCCGCATCGGTGAATTGGGGATCTGTTGTATCCCGTTCGAAACCTTTGCAGAAATCGGACTCGACCTCAAACAACGTAGCCCTCTGCCGCAGACCATGGTCATCAGTATTGCCAATGGTCGTTATGGATACCTGCCGACACCCGCACAACATCGACTGGGTGGCTACGAAACCTGGCTGGGAACAAATATTGTGCAAAAAGACACATCCGTGATTTTAACAACCAATTTGCTTGAGATGCTTGAGGTGTTATCGAGCGATAATTCCGGAACACGTTAGCAGACCGCAGGTTATACTAAGGTTAGTTATTTACGTACACATGAAATAATCGTCACGAGGTGGAAATATCATGAGTTGGATTGGTCGCATCACAGGCATTTGCATCCTACTAGCTGGATTGTCTGTGGGATACCTATACCTTTTTGACGCAGATACAGATTCGGCTGTTTCCGCGATAGATGACGCATTGACCTATTCCGTTACACGACTGGACTTCGAGGCATTCGTAACGGAAACGGGAGATGTCGCTAGTGCTAGCAACCGGGAGGTCCGGTGTGAAGTAGAGGCTCGTGGTGCTCCTGGCACGACTATCATCAAAATTGTCGATGAGGGAACAATGGTCGAAACTGGTGATTTCATTGTTATGTTCGATTCATCGGCGTTAGAAAACAATGAAACCGCTCAACGGATTGTCGTTGCCAACAACCGCGCTAACCTTATTCAAGCCGAATCTCAACTTGCCAATGCGGAACGCACCCTAGTGGAGTTTGAAAAGGGGTTGTTTCAGCAGGAAGTGACCCTTATCGAGAGCGAGGTATTTGTTGCTCAGGAAAGCGTCGCAAGATCGCTCGCAAAATTGCTTCACAGTCAGCGTTTAGCAGCCAAGGGATTTACTTCCATTGAGCAATTACGCGGGGATCAATTCCAGCATGAAAAAGCTAAACGTGACCTTACTGCCGCGAGCCTAAAACTTAATGTCTATCGCGAATTTACCAAAGAACGACTAATCGGTGAATACAACGCTGCCATCAAACAGAAAACAGCACACTTGGCTGCCGCTCAAAGCACGTTAGAACTTAGTACCAATCGGCTTGCCGATATCCAAGAGCAAATTATTAAGTGCAAGGTGCTTGCGCCCAGTGATGGGCAAGTCGTTTACGCTAATGACGAGCGTAAAGGCGTCGTCATCGAAGAAGGAGCGATTATCCGGGACAACCAAATCGTCGTTCGCCTGCCTGACATCAAAAACATGGAGGTCGCCGTGCGAATTAATGAATCACACGTTAATCGGATACAATCGGGGCAAATTGCACTCATTGAGCTCGATGCGGATCCAGATCATCCGCTAGAAGGAAAAGTACGTCAAGTAGCTGCTTATCCGTTTCCTTTGCGGTGGCACGGTGCACCCCTTGAATATGACACCAAGGTAACGGTTATCAATCCACCAAGTACATTACGCCCGGGACTACGGGCTAAGGTCAAAATCTACTTCGAGTCTCAGGCAGATGTATTACAGGTTCCGCTGGCGTCCGTGATGGAGCACGAGGCGTCACACTATTGCCTTGTTCATACGGATACGGGGTGGGAGACGCGACGCGTGACCATTGGCACGAACAATAACACGCATGTTGTAATTGAAAACGGAATCTCAGAAGGTGATGTCGTCACTTTAACTCCCTTCCGCTTTATACAGCGTTCTGAACTGGGCGATCAGAGTGACACGCCTCAGCCCGTGCAAGCATCGGTATCGGCGAAAAAAGTGGAGACGGTTTCCAAGCTACCGGTATCAGAGAACGCTCCAGGATCATGATCACACCCAAACTGCACACGTTACGTGTAGGGCTCAGCAGCATTGTTCTCCACCCGCTGCGTTCCATTTTGACAATCTTAGGTATTTTTGTCGGCGTTGCTAGTGTTATTTGGTTGCTCGCGATCAGTGAAGGAATCAGTCGCGAAGTGCAGCGTCAAATCGAGGAATTAGGCGCACGCAACGTTATCCTGCGAAGTCGGATGCCGGCAGAAGAATATATAGGCGACATGGAGACCTTTTTCGTCAAATATGGAATCCGGCGATCGGATGTTGCGGCACTTCTTGAAATTCCTACCGTAGAAAATCACCTGTTGATCCGTGAAACAAAACGAGAAGCTCATTTTGGTGCGCACACGATTGCTGCCCATATTGTTGCTTGCACACCCGAATACGCTCACGCAATGAAACTAACGATTAACAAAGGGAGCTTTATTTCAGATCTTCATGTGACAGAGAAAGCAAATGTTTGTGTGCTTGCTCAGGAAATCGCAGATGTCTTTTTTCCAGTGTCTGAACCACTCGGAAAAACAATACGAATACGTGAAATTCCTTACGTGGTCATTGGCGTTATGGAACCACGGCAGGCGATGGCGGGTATTGGAAGTTCACTTGCCGCGCAGGATTTTGTAAGTAATGTCTATATTCCGTTGGAAACATTTTGGCAACGTATCGGGGATACCGTCATGTTCCAAAGTGCTGGCCAACGTTCTGGCGAAGAAGTACAGTTAAGCCAAATTACGTTTCAGGTGGCATCGGTAGATGAGGTCGTTGATACGGCGGAGGCCGTTGAGCGTACCATGCGCAAATTGCACCGTCAAAACGACTTCTCGGTAGTCGTGCCATTAGAGCTTTTAGAGCAAGCGCGAACCACGCGGTTGATGTTCATGGCATTTATGGGAATCATCGCCGCGATGACTCTTATCGTTGGCGGGATAGGGATCATGAACATCATGCTCGCGACGGTAACAGAACGCACTCGAGAAATCGGCATTCGCCGTGCGTTAGGCGCTCGACAATCAGATATCATCCGTCAATTTCTTACTGAAACGATAGTCCTGTCCGTCGCGGGTGGTTTAACGGGTGTGATCGGAGGTCTGTGCTGTCCGGCGCTCGTTGGGTATTTACAGGAACTACTTCACCAAACGATGCCGGATATCATGGCGACGCTACCTATGTCGGTTAAAAATATGGCGCCTGTGATTGTGCCTTGGTCTTTGCCCTTGGGTGCGGGTATCTCCATTCTAATCGGGATCTTGTTTGGGATATATCCCGCCATTCGAGCTGCTCAAATGGACCCCATTGAAGCCCTCCGCCATGAATAGTGGACGATAGCGCCACGTGTTTAGCACCGTTTACGCGCGCGCAGTGAATAAGACATCGGCAGAGATACGAAACCATCTTTCAGTTGCCAATAGTTGGGAATGACCGGTTCAAACATGTCTTCCCAAGGCACAAAGAACGCCCAAGGTCTTTCGTTGAGCAACTCAACCTCGAATCCATGTTTCACCAAAGCGTTGATGATCTCACTGAATCCATGCTCCCAGCAGTGATTCGTCTGACGACCAGTTTTAGCGTTTGGATCCGCGTAACTACCTTCGTAGTCTTGCGAGACTGGGTCCATACGAAAAGGATCGTGCTTAGGCTGGATGACTTGCTTACCATCGATTTGAATCACTTCCACCAGATCCAACGTCGGGTGAGTTTCCTCCATATAGAGAATCCCAGTCGGGCGAACAAGTTGTGCACAAACCCCCGCCCATTCGTCCAGATCCGGCAACCAGCAAATCGCTCCACGTCCGGTGTAGACAATATCGAACTGTTCACCATTGA
>JABHUV010000031.1 GCA_018658605.1 Planctomycetaceae bacterium
ATTCTTTGCCCTCCATTTTCATCCGCGATGTGTCCGTCCGAAAACGCCCCGTGTTAATACACAGCATGACATCCTGAGCATCTGCGTCGACTGCATCCACGTAATGACAATCACTTGTAGCAACCAGCGGCACTCCGATACGCTTGGCCACCGCTAGGGAACCTTCCAACGCCATCCGCTGAATTTCAATACCGTTGTTCATCACCTCAATGAAATACCGATCATCGAAGACTTTTTGGAACCACTGTGAAACCTCGATCGCTTTGTCTAGTTGAGGCACATCTCCAAACCCTTTGAGAATCGCTTGGTTAAATTCACTCGACACACAACCACTTAAACAAACCAATCCTTCGCTGTGGTGCTCGAGCAGTTGCTTATCAATGCGAGGTTTAAAATAAAAACCTTCGAGGTAAGCTGCGGATGCCAACTTAATTAAGTTTTTGAAACCTGTTCGATTTTGAGCTAACAGCGTTAGATGAAAATTAGATTCTTTCTGAGAACCGGCTGATTTTTCAAAACGGCTATCAGGTGCGATATAGGCCTCATATCCAATAATTGGATTGATGTCTTGCTTACGACATTCGCGGTAGAACTCCAATGCTCCATGTAGATTTCCGTGATCAGTAATCGCTAACGAGTTCATCCCATGGTCTTTTGCACGCTGAACCAATTTAGGGATACTGGATGCACCATCAAGTAAACTGTAATGGGTATGACAATGCAAATGTGTGAACGGCCGAGAACTCATTACCTGCTAATTCCTTTTTCTTGAGCGGTTATTGGATTAGATGCGCCCTTACTATTCAATCCATTAAACAGCGATGCTGTGGATGGATTTTACGCCAAATCGGACAGCATTTCCAGCTTTTGCCAAGCGGTTAATTGAGTTTAATCCCTGGAATCTATCGTTATTCGGGATTGCTAATTTGGCGAATATATTCGGCGAGCCGTGATTGTAAATCAATCAAACTTTGCCACTTATGGAAACTCAACACCATCCGATCCGGCCCATTCTCACTAGCCGATTGAATTAGGGAACGCATGCGAATATGCAAGAAGCTCATGAGATCGGCTAGTTGTGCTGCTTGACCGGGTGACATTCGCTCTGGTAAGCCTGGCGGATCCAAAACGTTCATGGCCGCCCGTATTTCCGTATCGTCAGTACAATTCAACTCAAACCCTAGATCAGGTCTGGCTCCCAAGGAAGGATCCGTAACCGATTCGTCGCTAGAACTGCTCAATCGTAAATCTTGTAAGCGTTTTGCAATCTGCTCGCGTGAGCCAAACAATAATACGCTACGACCTAGCGAGATTAAATCTCCATAGCGTAAAATCCGAAGTTGAATATCCTCGCCATTTACTTTTGTACCATTGGTACTGCCGAGATCGGTGAGAACCATACGATCATGATCTAGCTGGATTTTGGCGTGAAAACGACTTATCCGCTCATCATTTAGCTGGATATCGTTGCCTTCTTCACGACCAACGGTAATCGGCAGGTCCAAATCTTGATACACATGACCACGGTCAGCGCCATCAAGCACCCGCAGCGTTAATGATGTATCGACAGGTTGCAGTTCGCTCATGGAATATAAGTCCTCGCAGCCGATTATTTTCGTACAACACTAAGAAACCCGTAAAAACTCCGCGTAATCATCGGAAGTAAGTCTCCCACAAACGGCTAAGATGCTTGTTAGACCTCTTTTGAGTCAATCCAAGACATCAGCTTACGTAGTTTTCGACCAACCACTTCAATTCCATGGTCATGATCAAGTTGACGTCGACTCTTGAAATTCTCGGCACCACTCTTGTGTTCCGCGATCCAATTTCGAGCAAAAATGCCTTCTTGAATTTCACTGAGGACGCGTTTCATTTCTGCCCGAGTATCATCCGTGATGATACGTGGACCAGACATGTAGTCTCCATACTCCGCAGTATTGGAAACGCTATAACGCATATAACTGAGCCCACCCTGATAAAATAGGTCAACGATAAGTTTAAGTTCGTGCAAACATTCGAAGTATGCCATTTCAGGCTGGTAACCGGCATCCACCAGTGTTTCGAAGGCAGCTTTTACAAGTTCACTAACACCGCCACACAATACAACCTGTTCACCAAACAGGTCTGTTTCGGTTTCTTCAGCAAAGGTTGTTTCAATAACACCGCCGCGAGTTGCGCCGATTCCTTTTGCATAGGCAAGCCCCAGAGCGTGTGTGTCAGCGCTGGCACCTTCACTTAAGGCAATCAATCCGGGAACACCACCGCCAACTTCATATTCCGAGCGGACTAAATGGCCTGGTCCTTTCGGAGCAATCAGAAGCGCATCCGTTCCGACTGGGGGATCAATGAATCCAAAATGGATATTGAAGCCATGCGAGCACATGAGAATATTACCTGCAGAAAGATTTTCGCTAATCTGATCACGAAAAATATCTCCCTGCACTTCATCTGGTAACAAAATGTTAATGAGATCGCCGGCTTGCGTAGCTTCAGCGAGTGATACAGGTTCAAAGCCATGGCTTACAGCAAGATCGTAATTCGCACTGCCGGGGCGTTGACCGACGACCACGTTACAGCCGCTTTCACGAAGGTTTTGCGCTTGAGCATGTCCCTGTGAGCCATAGCCTAGGATGGATATTGTTTTATCTTTCAAAAGTGAAAGGTCCGCATCGTCGTCATAATAAATCGTAGCTGCCATCAAATTCACCTGTTGTTATTGCTATCGTAAATAGTTATTAGGGCTTATATAGTTTGGTTTGATACTGTTTTGTAGTTGTTTATTCAGCGACTGCATCGCTGCGAATCATCGCAATACGTCCAGTGCGAACGAGTTCCGTAATTCCAAACGATCGCATCCGTTCGATAAAGGCTTGTAGTTTTTGTTCACTACCGGATATTTCAATCATAATTTCTGCAGCACCAACATCGACGATACGTCCACGGAAAATATCTACTAACTCGCGTATTTCACTACGTTGCGCACCCGAATTACTGCTAACTTTAATCAGCATCAAGTCGCGTTCAACATTAGGCAATGCACCTACATCGGTAACCTCAACAACCGTAACAATCTTTTCGAGTTGCTTTTCCAATTGCTCTAAGACACCTTCATCGCCAATGACAACAAATGTCATACGAGACAATTCTGGTTTCTCGGTAGCGCCTACTGCTAATGAGTGAATATTAAAATCCCGAGATGCGAGCATACCCGAAACATGGGCCAGTACGCCGGGGACGTTTTGAACTAAAGCTGAAATGACGTGACGCATAGTGTTATGAAGGAAACAATGTAGTTAATTTGGAGTACGGCAAGCGTAAAAAACCGCCGATATGCTATCTATGCATCGTAAACTGGACTTCCCGAATCGACAAGTCCTAGAAACTTCACGGGGAGTTTACCCGAGTTATTTATTAGTACAAGGTGTGCTGGTCGCTCCTAATTGCTGAAGAACTACCATAATTGATTTAGGAATCGTTCCATCAGCAGCAATGGGTACGTCAAACGTGATCGCCCCGCCTTGCGAATTAATCGTGTCCACCCGATCTCGCAGCAATGCATGCTCAAATCTGGAGGTAGTTCCTGCTCCCCATCCATCACTCACTGGTAACAGCAGATGCCAAATCACTCCAGATGGTGACGGAAAGTTCTGAGGTGTCAACGGTTTGCCTATACCCTTTTTGAGTCGTTGGTGAAAACCGTGGTTTTCACCTGAAGTAAACGTCTGATGTGGGCATAATTTTCCGGTGGTACAAAGGGATAGAATGGGGTGGGCGCCAGCGTTGAAAGCGAGCTCGGCCGCCGGATTACCGGATCGAACAGCGGCAACCCATGTGTCGATATTGTATTTTTCCTTCCTTAGCGACTCGTACGCATCTTTCATTTCAGTCTTATAACCATCGAACCACCAACCCGATACCAATGTGCCATAACGTTGTGACCACTCTCCACACACGGCAGCCCAGTTTTTAAGAAATGTCGGATTGGGTGGTTGGTTTTCACTGCGCAGAAATCCCTTGACCTTCCGCGGGTGCGACATCGGATCCACGTGAGGTCCGGCAGGCTTACCGTCAATACTGGGAAGAGTATCACCCATAGCCTGAATGACTTTATAATGACGCATCGGCGCGCGGGCGGTCATGTAAAGGATCATCTTAATGTCCCGTTTCGCCAACTCCTGACCGATCTCCATAATCAAATCACGCTTGGATGTCCACACGCCATTTTCAACACCTAGCAGTTTCTCGTAGGTACTGTTGGGTGCACAGTATTTCCCCCAATGCTGACCAACAACAAAGATGATGTGATTTGCTTTGGAACTTTCGATCGCCGCAACAAATCGGGCAACGTCAAATGAATCGATCGCCTTGTTGTAAGACTCGGAATTGTGGTTTTTGAATGCCTCGTAATGGAACATCAATCCAAAACCACTCTTTTCAAGCCAACGTTGCTGGGCGCAGATTCGGGTGTTAAAACCCACAAAGATCAAGATGAACAAAAGTCCCCGTAGCAACTTTATAAAATCACTTTTCATTGTTTTCGTCCCTTCCGACTGGGCGACTACTAGGTCGTTGGCGGTGTCGGGAAGCCTGCAGTTCTGCTTTGGTCACCACATCATCGCCGTTTGTATCCGCAGGAAGAATAAACTGCTGAACTGCTGCAGGTATTTCGGCTTTCTGTAGCTTGCCATCCTGATTACGGTCAAATCGCTGAAAGACCACATCGACGTTGGGAGGTCCATTGCCAGCCGCGGGGCGCCCCGTCGGCGGCCCTACGGGTCGTCCAAACCCAAGATTCCGAGCGGGTGGTGTGACTCGCGTCGAAGATGACTCGAGACCTGTTTTGCCTGAAGATTTCGCCAATTCGTCCTGACGCCGCTTAATACGCGTTTCCGCTGGTTGCTGGTCCGCTCGGGCCCACTGTCCCCAAACGCGCAAATATTCAGGGATCGGTATCCCACCATCATGATTTACGTCCAAAGCCGAAAAAACTTTTTCGGCCAACTGGGCGTCGGATAACATCTTCGTAGCATGTTTAGTGAATTCCTCACGCTCCACTAAACCATTCTGATTGTCATCCATTCTTTGGATGATGTTTTTACCTTCATCAGTGATAATCCGATTGAGGACATATTCGGATCTGTTAACCACTCCATCTGAATTACCATCGGCAGCACGAAAAATACCCGCTCGTGCCTGCGGCGTCATATAACGTCCCTGCTCGATATATTCTTCTTTGGAATGAAAACCGTCTCGGTTGGGGTCGGTACGGTCAAAACTGATCAAATAACCGTTCAGTTCTGTGATGGAAATCTCTGTTTCGAGCGTTGCTCCAAGTTTTCGAAGAATGTCGATCGCTGGATGATTGTCGATCCTGATAGGAACACTACGGTCTTCGTCTAATTGCCCTGCGTTTCTATTCTTACGAATATCCGTCGCGGCACGCCGTCGCCCCGGGCGGGATTCATCGGCAGACTTGTTTTTTTGAGCGGTAGCAACGTCACCTACTAACACTGCCAATAGTATACAAACAAATAACTGTCGGTAACGCATCGTATCCCTTTCATATTAACCAATACCCTCGCCTGTATTGTAACGCCGGAAATTGGCAACGAACATTTATTTTACTAAGCGAAATGAAGAGAATTCATTGTAACCTAGGCAATGAGGGCAGATAGTTCACCCGCACTATCCGCAAAGCCGTCGTGGTCGATGTTCATGCTTTCCAGAATGGTCACAAAGACATTCGACAGCGGTGTTTTTGCATCCAGCTGCAAAAACTGATTATGTTTGAATCCCAGATTGCGCCCACCGGCAAGTACCAGAGGGTAATTGTTGTTATTGTGCGTCTTGCTATTACTACTGCCATAAAATATTAGGGTATTGTCCAGCATCGTACCATCCGCTTCCGGAGTATCATTCAACCGAGTCATAAAGCGAGTGAGTTGTTCTGCCAACAGTTGGTCAAACCGACCGAGGTTTTTAGCTCCATCATTTTTGCCCGCACTATGGGCTAGTCCATGCCAATTCCCCGGCAATCCAAGGCATGCTGGGAAAGTGTTTGCAATGGTCGTGGCTCCGGCGACCTGACCAAGCATATAAGTAGCCAGACGAGTGGAATCGGTCTGAAACGCCAGAAAAATCAAATCATACATTGCCTGCATGTATTCCACGGGTGAGCTTTGATCGGCGGTCAAGTTAGCTGCACTTTCAGCGATCGCTGGTTTGGGAACATCCAGCCATGCCTGCGAACGGTTAACCCGTTGTTCAATATCACGAACACTTGAAAGATATTCATCCAGTTTGCGTTGATCCTGTTTCCCCAGTCGGTTTTTCATCGAACGACTGTTTTCCAGTACCAGATCGAGCATGCTGCCGGTGTTTTCCAGCAGCCGTCGTTGGGTTTTGGATGATGCATCTCCTTCCCCAAACAAACGATCAAAGATCTGACGAGGGCTGGAAATTGCGGGAATGGGTCGCCCTTGCGCCGTAAACGATAAGGTCGTGGATCGAGTGGGTTCACCAACTCCCCCATCACTTGAAAGCACCAACGATCCAAATCGGGTCTGTTCGCCGATGTGCGAGGCAATGTATTGATCCAGTGAAATACTGTTGCGATAGGTGGTCCCTCTGAAGTTAGCACCCGTCAGGAAGATATCTCCGGTGTCATGCCCACCCATTTTGCGGCCTGCAGGGTGAGACAGTCCACCCAATACGGTCACATGCTCGCGCAGCGGTTCTAATGACTTCAGCGAATTCCGAAATTGAAATGTGTCTTTCTCCTGCTTCGGGAACCAATTCCAATCCGCATGTTCGGACTTGTCCGATGGCAGGCTTACGCCAAACGGAAAATATACCGACGCCAGTCGCGCAGGCAGATCCACCGCATCGTGCGCCTCAGCCATGCAATCGAGCCACGGCAAGGCGAGCGTCACACCCGTGCCCTGAAGAAATGTACGGCGATTTACGTGCCATGACTTTTGCATCGTAGAGTTGTTTCCTTTGCCGAATAACCGTCAACGGTTAGTTTGTCTTAAAAGATTCTGTTTGCACAATGGCAACCAACAGCTTTCTTATATTGTAATTGTCCGAAATAAATTGTGCCGTAAGTCTATCTACAGTTTTATTATCAGTCCATTCAAGCGATCTTCCTAAGGCGTAAGTCAGGGTTTTTGTCACCAAGGCACGCGCAAATCGCATGCTCTGCCGTTCCACGAGATATTGTTGTAATTCCGTAATGCCGGAAATCTCCTCTCCTGTGGGAAGGATTGTGCTATTTGTAAGTTCAGCGTGGGTTATTTTACCCTTGCCCATCACCCGTTTCACCTCCGTCCGCCAATTACCAATCGCGTCGAAATTCTCAAGCGGTATTCCCCAGGGGTCGATATCTTTATGGCACTGATTACATGACTCCTTTTCGCGATGAAGTTCTAATTGCCGTTTATTCGATAGTGAAGCAAAATCGGTATTCTCTGACTCCAGTGCCGGAACATCCGGTGGGGGAGGAGCCGGCGGATCATCCAGTAGACGTTCGCGAATCCAAACCGCACGTTTGATCGGGTGCGAATCCTCTCCGTCGGAGTTAATTATCAGATAACTCCCCTGAGTCAGCAATCCACCCCGCGGATCGTTATTTCCTAGTTGCATTCGTTGAAACTGATACGAGTCAGGTCCTTTCATCCCGTAATGCCGGGCCAATGGCGCATTGAGCATCACAAAATCCGATTTGATCAAATTCAATGCACTCAGATCGTTGTACAAGATTTCTCCGAAAAATCGTTGCGTTTCCTCAGCCATGTAGTTCTTCAGGGAATCGTCAAAATCAGGATAGTACTGAGGGTTAATAGCAATGCGATTGAGACCTGAAAGGTCGAGCCATTGAGAAGTAAAGTGATTTACATATTCCCAGCTTCGTGGATCGTCCAACAAACGCTTAACCTGAGACGCCAGCACTTTGTCGCTTCTTAGTTCATCCGAATCCGCTAATTCAAAAAGCGTTTCATCGGGCATCGAACTCCACAACAAATAAGACAAACGCACCGCTAATTGATGGCTATTAAGAGTACCTCTTGTCGTTTTGGATGATGGTTCTGCCATGTAGAGAAAGTCCGGGGAAATTAAAACCAACGCTAACACTTCTCGGATACCTTCCTCATACGTATCACTTTGAGGTGCGATCTTTTCGTAAAAGGAAACCATCCGTTGCACCTCCTCCGCAGTTACCGGACGGCGATATGCGCGGCGCATGAAGTTGCGGATCACCGTGGTGACGTAATCCGGTTGTTGGCTACCTGTTTCTGGCAGGATCTGCCGGTGGTGCTCTGGTGGCCAGGCAGCGTAAATCGGCCCTTGGAAATCCACAGTCTGCACGACAATCCGCGATTCTGTTGGCGGAAGCGGGGGTGCTCCTTTTTTAGGTTTTGGTACAGGTTTGGCCGTTAGGTTCTTGACGCGGATCTGAATGCCTGGATATTTTGGGTTGTCGCCAGGCAGCGGGAATTGCTCGATCCGCCCTTCCAATACAAAAGTCTGCGGTTTCTGTTTGGTTCCACTCACCTCCACCACACCAAGTCGTTCGCTAGGAGAGAGTGTATCACTTCGAATTCCAACGTTAATTTCCATCTGGGGGATCATTTGTCCCTCGGGAATCAGAGCATACGCCCGCACAGTTACCCTGACCGTTCCCTGCCTTGGAAAATTATCGATCCCTGCAATAAACTGTGTGCGACCGTCCAGTAAACTGCCATTTAAATTATTATCCCGCGCTCCTTTGATGGATTTTTCGACGCGCTGTTGGTAAACATCGGGAGGATCACCGCTGACGATTGCCTTTTGCAAAGCACTACGTGCCGCCGCCAGATAATACTCAAGTTGAATTGGAGATACGGACAAAACCTGCCCATTATTCAAAAATCCGTCTGTGGATTTCGACTCTGGTGGCAGGTTGGTTGTAAAATCAAACTCAATCCCCAGTAAATCACGAAGGGTGTTGTTGTACTCGTAGTTAGTCAAGCGACGAAATACAACCTCACCGCCCGTACTGCGGCGGGCTTCCGTTGCCCGGGACATTTCTGTCGTCAGCCATTTGACAAGCTGTTTGCGTTTGGAGATCGGTAATGGCAATCCCTCCTCAGGTGGCATTTTACCTTCATTGAGTCTATTCAAAGCATCGTGCCAAGTTTCACCGTCACTGCCGGTAAAGAAATCCGGGTCCAGTTCCGACAGTCGGGGACTGGCCTCACCCTGCGGTCCGTGACATTGATAACAATACTGTACAAGGATGGGTTCAACTTTTGATTTGAACGTCCTTAGATCCGGTCCGGCAGCCATGATCAATGCTGGAAAACACAACACAAATAAAATCGCAGGTAGGCGGGATTGAAACATAACTCAATTGTAGCAAGGATTCGGGTTATCGACACGTCAGAGAAATCGCCGACCGAGAGCACTCTTGGGCAACGTAATGGTATCATGCGTGAATCGGATTCAGTTCTCCGGTACTGTCAGCAAACACAGGTGCTTGAACCCCCATTTTATCAAGCATCGTGACAAACAGGTTGGACATCGGAACATCCGATCCTACTTTTACGTAATGGTTGTGTTGCAGACCTAACTTATTACCACCAGCAAAGATGAGCGGGTAGTTGTTGTTATTATGAGTAGTACTGTTACTACATCCATGCAGCACCATCGTGCGATCCAGCAGCGTACCGTCGCCTTCCTGAGTCGATTTCAACCGCTGCAGGAAGTAGGTAAGTTGTTCTGTCATAAACTTGTCCCATTTTCCCAAAGCGACTGCCCCTTCAGGTTTATTCCAGCCATGAGCCAACGTATGTAGGTTTGCCTTGAACCCTTCACGGAACGGGAACGGCCCAGCCACACTGGAAGCATCTGCCATGCTGGCAATTTGATAAGTAGCAACTCGGGTGGAATCACTTTTAAATGCCAGCCACATTAAATCGTACATCGTACGCATATATTCCTTGGGCGCTTCCGAATCGGCTTCCAGCTTCAACAGACTGCGTTCTTCATCCGTCAGTGACGGCAGAGGAATATCCAACCAGCGCTGCGTCCGTCGAACCCGTTGTTCGATCTGACGCACGGATGACAGATACTCATCTAATTTTTCCTGATCGTGTCGGCCAAGTCTCCGCCGTAGCGAGTTTGAATCTTCCATGACCAGATCCAGCATACTGGATGCACTTCGCAGACGCCGTTGTTGCCGCTTTAAATCTTCGTCGGCTAAACCAAACAAACGATTGAAAATCATCAACGGCTGATTCATCGCAGGGATCGGGCGCCCCTTAATATCGTAGCTAAGGGTACTTGACCGCGTTGGTTCACCAACCCCCCCGTCGGTGGACATCGTAATCGATGAGTAACGGGTCTGGCTGCCGACAGCAGCAGCCGCTACTTGGTCAACGGATACGGTGTTATGTAGCAGTGTCTTGTCAAACAATGCCCCTGTCAGGAAGGTGTCTCCCGTATCATGCCCTCCCATTCGGCGACCATTGGGATGAGACATGCCGCCAATGATCGTGACCGATTCACGAACCGACTCCAACGGCTTCAGACTTTCATTGAAGGTGAAATTTTTACCTTCACCGTTGGGAAACCAACGCCATTTGTGAAGGTCACTACCTTCCTTAGGCATACCGACGCCAAAAGGGAAGTACATCGCACACATCCGCGCGGGAAGGTCGGATGCGGCTGTCTGATTGCCCATCGCTTCCATATAAGGAAGCGCCATCGAGATGCCGCTTCCGAGCAAGAACGTGCGACGATCTAAATGCCATGATCCCATGATTTTCAATGCCTCAACTGGTTTATTAGTACGCTATTAGTGGTACATCATCCTGAATATTCATTTTAACGTACAGGTGAATTGTGACCAACCTTTATTTCGTCCGGAACGCGTCACTGGAGACGATCCCCTTAATAAGCCCAAGTATACGATAATCTCGACGGATAAAGTCATTGGTTAAATCGTCCAGCAGGTCTTCATCACTTAACTGTATATCACGTCCAAGCGCATAAATTGAAAGTCGTGTGACCAATGCGCGGGAAAAATCCTCACTGCGATGGTTTATCAGATATTGTTTCATGCTCTGGGCACCCCTAAACTCCTGACCGTTTGGCAGTGTATCGGTCGCAACCACTGGTTTGGACTTCACTTCAGTTCGGAATTTACCAATCGCGTCATAATGCTCTAAAGCAATTCCCCAGGGATCAATTCCTCGGTGGCAGGAAGCACAGGACTCTTTGTTTCGATGAACTTCCAACTGTTCACGAACGGACAATTTAGCAAACTCTGGATTAGATTCATCCAGTTCCGGAACGTCTGCCGGTGGCGGAGACGGAGGATCATTCAGCAACCGGTCACGAATCCAAACGGCGCGGCGAATCGGATGAGAATCCCTTCCTGTGGAACCAAGCATTAATACGCTAGAGTGACCCAATAAACCGCCACGCCCTTCCTCTTTCAGGACGACCTCCCTAAAACCCTGTCCATAAACCCCTGCCACCCCGTAATGACGAGCCAAAGGTTCATTGAGCATCGTAAAGCCGGAGTCCAGCAAGTTCAGCGCACTACGATCCGTGAGTATCAAATGCTGGAAAAAATGACGGGTTTCTTGCAACATCTCTTCTTTTAGATTCGTCTTAAATCCCCGGTACGTTGATGTATCAATGGCGATCTGAGCCGTGTTTTCCAACTTGAGCCATTGGTCGGTAAACTGAGTTACGAAACGCCAACCGCGCGGATCCCGAAGCATGCGATCGACCTGCGCACTTAGCACGGCAGGTCTGGACAACTGGCCCGTCGCAGCCAGTTCGAATAATTCCTCGTCCGGCATCGTACTCCACAAAAAGTAAGACAACCGCGACGCCATTTCCCAATTCGTGAGCTCTCGTTTCTTATTTTGAATCGGTTCTAACAGAAAAAGAAATGGTGGACTAATCAATGCCATTGCCAGTGTCTCTTTGATCGCCTCTTCTAGGCTGGGAAAATCTGGGCGGATGCTGGTATAGAACCTGAGAAACTTCTGGATTTCAATATCAGTTGCAGGCCGGCGATAAGCCCGCCTCAAAAAGCGAATAAGAACCTGCCGAACATAGGCCTGCTGATCGGTTGTCTGTAGTTCCGATTCAAAAAGAATATTGCGATGATGTACCGGAGGCCATTGGTCAAATACCGGCCCTTTGAATTCCACCGATTCGATATGGATGACAGGATAACCTTGTTCAGGCGGGAAGCCCTTTTTCTTTTTCCCATCACGCTGCAATTCCACTTCCTTGGGTTTCCCCGCGCCATCATCATATTGGTTCAATACGCGCACAACCAAACCAGGGAACTTTCCCTGCCCTCTGACCGGAAGCGGGTGGTTTTCGACGCGCCCTGTGAATTCATAGACGGTCGACGCTTCGGTTGTCAACTCAATCGTCTGGGTAACTTTCCAAATTTGTTCAGTATCCGGCCGATAACCGACAGAGACTTCCATTATCGGAGCCCCTTTGTTTTCTGGAATCTCGGCTCGCGCCTTCACGAGTATCCGGTAGTCGCCTTGTTCCGGATACTTGTCGACCATCTTGCCGTAAAAACCTTGCCAGCGTCCAAGGTAGTTGGAAACTTCGTAATTAAACCACTTACCTCCAACGTTGCTGGTTTCAAACTTATGCTCGAACACTTCCGGCGCTTCGCCGGTGACAATCACGCGATCCAGCCCGCGCCGCGCTGCGTTTAAATAGTACTCCAACTGGGCGGCGCTGATTTGCAACGATCCACCATTGTTACGAAAGCCGTCCGGCGAAAGACTATCCGGTGGCAAATCTCGAGCGTAATCCATATCAAATTTAAACAAGTCGCGCATCGTATTTTGATATTCCAGGCGATTAAGCCGCCGCAGCACAACCCGGCCGGTCGTATTTTTAAGTTGTGTCTTTATACGCTGCACTTCATCGCCAATCCAGCGACTCAGAATCGTGCGCTGCTGTGCAGTCAATTCGTCTGCATCTTTCGGTGGCATGGAACCTTTGTCGAGCATTTGCTTCGTTTTTTGCCACGTCACCACATCCGATAGTCCGGCAGCAGGGCCCCAGCCAAGATTGTCCAGTCGAATATCTCCCTCCTGCGTTTCAGGACCATGACAGGAAAAACATCTAGACTGCAAAATCGGAAGAATATTTAAACGGTACAGCCTAGACGAGGAAGGTTTGGCAGCCTGCACGATTAGCGGACCGCCGATTGACAGCAACAGAACGAGGCAGACAGTTTTTGAGGCTAAGGTACGCATACGCAGCATGTTCGATTGTCGGTGGGTTGTCATACTGTACACGCTATTTTGTTATCGCTGCCCTTAGCAGACGCAGAAATTCACCGTCAAATTCCATGTTTGGCTGATCCCCCAGACGCACGATCACCAGATTCTGACCCGGTACGACATACAGCCGCCGCACAAGTCTCCCTTTGGCGGAATACATCCCCTTTCCCGGACTAAGCCACCACAGGTAGCCATAGGATTTATTCAAATTCTGAGAGGGTTTCGTCGCTGCCTGAATAAATTCCTTGTCCTCCAGCACGGTCTCACCATCCCATTCGCCGTTGGCCAGCATCAATAAACCAAATCTGGCAAGATCGCGCGCTGTGGTCGCGAAACCATATTGATTGGTAATCGACCCAGTCTTTCCGGCCAGCGGGCGCGGAACCCAGCGGGAATCCTTCATCCCCAGCGGACCGGTGAGCCATTGGTCTGTTAATTTGTTCTCGGACATTTTGGCGGCCTTAACAACACAGTTGCGTGCGTGAGCATAGGCTGTCGTATTG